>JABJKO010000239.1 GCA_018660305.1 Rhodospirillaceae bacterium | reverse complement strand
CTTGATTGCCTTGGTCGCACCGGTCTGTCGTGTCTGCGATTTCTGTTTCATCTTCATTCCCCTACGGGTCATTACGATGAACCAGAAATCCTCTCTTATGCAATGCCGCTAGTTTGTTCCATAGGCGCTGACGTTAGACAGTCAGACCGCCCACCAGCTTGGCGACATTCCGGACCTGCGCACTGTGAAAAAAATAGGCCGACAAAAATCGCTTCCGCAAAAGAGCGAGCGGCTGGTCAGACGAGAGGTTGCCGGGGCCGAAATTGCGCAAGGCGATGTCGCGCACCCGCAAACGGTGCCGCAAATCCGCCACGGGGTCGGGCCCGCTATCGTAGCGCGCGGCCATGGGGTGAACCCCACTTCGCGAACTCGCATCACTGTCGGACAGGAACCTCAAACCGTCTTTTCGGGCCTGCTGGATCATCTTCTCCAGCGCGGCCTTTTCATCGGTCCCCCTGGGAAACTGGCTGTAGGAATATTTGACGACGAAATAGTCCCAGGCCCCGAGCCCGCCGAGATAGGCGTTCGACAGATCGAGCTTGCCATCGCGCGTAATTTTAATACGCGGCACGTAGTAATCCATCACCGATCCGCGGCTATTGCCGTAGGTGCTGGCCGCGAAATTGTGACGAAATCCGAGCGCGTGCCCGACCTCGTGCGCCGCCAGCCACCGGATCCGCGCGACGGCGGCCCGAAGCGGATCATTGATGGCGCCGGTGCCCGTTTCACCGGCTCCGACGAGCGCCTCATACGCTTGGCGATACCGCCTTATCCTTTGCGAATCCATGGAAACGACGCTGCGTACGATCTCACCCGTGCGGGAATCCCGGATGGTCAGCCCGTCCGACCAGGACGTTCTTGTGCGGTGAATGAGCTGCAACACGTTGTAGCGCGCATCCAGGGGATGGATACCGGGCGGCAGCAATTTGACCTGAAACGCATCCTTCAGACCGATTTTCTCAAAGGCCGGTTTCCACCATCGCGCCCCCGCCAAAGTGGCGTCCCGGTAGGGCTGCGGCATGGACCTGTCCACATAGAAAATTATCGGCTTCCTGACGGAGGATTGCGCTGAAGCGGGATCGGTTTTCTGTAACCGGTGGCGCACGATATAGCGGTGATCCAGCGGCTTGTCGTTTCCCCGGCCGAACTGGAATTGATACGAATGAAACATGCCGGCGCGGGGATCGAAATCGCGGGGCCTGTAACCCGGCGCCGGGCGGCGGACAATGGATATATGCTGAACCAGCGTCAGGGATTCCGGTGACGCCATGGTTTGGCGTACTTTGCGCCCGGGGCTGGCGGATACGAAACTCAGTGTTCCTTCCATTTCGATATTATCGGGAAAGACATGAAGGGTGGCGGGATCGACAAAGCTAAGCTTCTGGTTGAGCTTGAACTGACCCTCCTTGCGCCGTTTGAGGGTCCGCGCCACCCCGCCAAAATCACGGAGAATAAAATCCGTAATATCCACCACATCCGATTTGTCCGGTGCCGGCCGGGAGGCAACGCAGCCAACCCAATAGACGGAAGTAGGAAAGGATTCTCTGACGGTCTGCTGGGCCCCTGTATCCGCGCGGGTTTGCACATAGCGTGAATTTTCGCGCTCGATGATCACGCGATCGCCGATCCGGCGGATGGTGACCACCCCGCCCTGCCGAAACCGCCCCCGGGTCAACCGGAAACGATGAGAGCCGAGACCGCTCTTCAAGCTACTGAGAAATATGAAGGTGCCGAGATCCACTGTACCGGTTTTCGACGGCGGCACTTTCAAATAAAGCCGTCCCCTGCGCCGGTCTTTGTAAAAACTCAGTAATCCGGTAATCGGCCCGTCCAGAATCAGCGGCTTGGCGCTGGATTTCCCGGCGCTTTTTAATTTTTCACAGGCCGCAGCGGCGGCGGTGCCGGACAATGGCAGGGAAATCGCCAGCAAGCACATGGCGATCGCGCCCACCGCAACAGTGAATTGTCCCGGGAATTTCATTCAGCCCGCCCTCCCAATCCGGTCGGATGGCCGCCGAGACTTGGCGACCCCATTTACATTACCCCACGTCAGAGCCACTCCAAACCTGTCGTCACCTGGAATGTCTTCCTGGTTCGTTCCTGCGCACCCAACCGACTTTTGAAACGCGATCATGTCGCCGCATAATCGAACGGTGCTACCTACAAATTTTCCCAAACTCACACCTTGTGATTATTTATTTAATATCTCCCGTCTGACACACTTATAACGCGTATCGTCACATGATCATCAGGGAGAAATTCATGACGACAAACGTAAGAAAGCAACCAAAAAACGTCGCCCCCGCTCCAAGGTCCAAATCAGCAGCCAGCCGGAAAAAGAAAACCACAAATACCGCGCCGCTAACACCGATTCGCCAACCGCCTATCATTATCCACCAGGATCGATCCGGTAAATTCCATCCGACACGCGCAAGCCTGAACCAGGCCTATGAGAAAAAATGGATCAACGGCACCACCCTTCATTTTTACTTTTTCAACCGCAACAGCGATGGGCCCGATGGTGGCTGGACCGGATCCGCCGCTCAAACAGCGTGCGTACGCCGCGCTATTGCCCACTGGATGGACACGGGTATTGGCCTTGAATTCCAGGAAGTCTCCAACCGGGAGGAAGCGGAAATACGGATAGGATTCTGGAATGCAGAGGAAACCTGGTCCTTTATGGGGCGGGATGCCATCGATATTGCCGGCGATCCCAATGAGCGGACCATGAATTTCAGCGTCGGTCTGACGACCAAATCAGGCTGGAACAAGACCCTCGCCGAAATCGGCCGGGCCCTCGGATTTTCACTAGCAGACCAGGAACACGCCCGCCCTCTCGACTGGGACAAAATCACTGAAATTGCCCAGCATGTTTATCCGCCCATGAAGAGCCTCGTCGAAACCGAGCTCAAACCGCTCGAATCCATGGCGTTAGGCGTTTCACCCGGCGAGCAGCGAGATGTTCGAATTAGGCCCCCTCTCAGCCGGCACTATACAATCCAGATTGTCGGGCAATCCGACGTGGTGATGGTGTTGTTCGAAGACGTCGGCGGGCTCGGCCTCTTCGAGGAGATGGATAGAGAACTGGAATTCGTCGCCGGAGACGACAATAGCGGCGAAAACCGCCCCGCGTGCATCGGGGCCCGCCTTTACCGGGATAGAGAATATGTCCTCAGGATCAGGCTGCACTATTCGAGCTTCAGGAACGGCACCGCAATCCTGTTGTCGTGAGGGGGGTTCAATTTTGAGGGAGACTGCTCTAGACTCACGACACAGATTAACGAACCCGTATCAGAGGGCCGGCCGGCAAGCCCAAACCGGCGCAAATCGGAGAGAAACCAATGGCGAAACTCAGACATATTGCGATGTCGGTGGACGACCCGGAAAAGACCGCGGATTTTTATTGCGAGGCCTTCGATATGAAGCGTGTCGGCCGGACCGACTCTCCGCTCGCCAAGGGGTGCTACGTGTCCGATGGCGTCATTACCGTGGCCCTGCTCAAGTACAAATCTGACCATTGGGCCGGCTATGTGGAAGGCGAGGATGAGCGCGGCAAGGATTTTGTCGGGCTGCACCATCTTGGGTTCTGGGTCGATGACGTGGAACAAACCGAAAACAAGATTGAAAAGGCCGGTGGCAAATATTTCATGGGCCGGCCCGAAGCCAAGGCCCCGACCACCTTTTATGAAATGAAATTTCGCGACCCCAACGGTGTCATCGTCGATGTGACCCATCTGGGCTGGGGCGGCTCGGTCAAGGACGTGGTGCCGAGGGAAGAGGCCGAAACCGAAAAAGTCTGACCTGCAACATAGGCGACCGGGTGGCGACCGGGTCTCTGATCAGGTTTTCAGAACCCTATAATTACAGAAGGCCGATGCCCCTGCGTCGGCCTTTTTCTTGTTATATTTTAGCCGCTTAGTCGTCTCACCCACCCCCTCATTGGCAACGTTTGATTAGTATTAACGCGTTAACCTGCCCCCTTGATTTCTCGAGGGGATCGAAACGATCGTGGCCCATAAAAATTTAAAACCCGCCAAATGACCAAAAAACCCCTGATTTACTGGATTCTGGCGCTCATGATCGCGCCCCTGTTCGGCACCGGCACGGTGGCTAATACGGCGAACGAGCGCAGCTATGAATTCGCCGAAAGCGCCATCGAACTGTTCAACAATGGCGATTACCGCGGCGCCATCATCCAGCTGAAAAACGCCCTCCAGCAATACCCCCGTAATCCTACCGCCCGCATGCTTCTTGGCCGCGCCTATCTGCGTTTGGGCGAAGGGGAGTTGGCTGAACGCGAATTACTGCTTGCCCGCCGTACGGGCGCCCATCCAAACCTCATTCTGATACCCCTGGGCAAAACGTTCCTGTTGCAGCGCAAATACAAGGAGATCTTCGACCAAATCCGGCCGGGGCAGCGCGGAAGCCGTATCGAAGCGGAAGTATTGGGCTTGCGCGGACGGGCATATCTGGCGCAGCGGGACGTTAAGAAAGCGGAATTAGCCTTTCGTGAAGCTGCCCGTCTTCAGCGCGGAAAGGCCTTTCCGCTGCTCGGACTCGCGCGAACCTATAGTCTGCAGGGCGATCTCGATGAGGCCGAGGGTTTCGTCGACAAGGCCAGCGCCCTTGAATCGAATAATTCCGCCGTCTGGTATGAGAAAGCCGAAATTCGACGGGCCAGGCAGGACAACCCCGGCGCGCTGAAGAGCTATAACAAAGCGATCGACCTGCAGAAAAATCATATACCGGCCCGCCTGGGACGCGCCTCCATTCTGGTTCAACTCAGACGAGACGAAGAAGCGCTGGTGGATATCGAGTACGTCCGCGAACGGGCGCCGCGAGAAACGCGGGTCGCCTATCTGCACTCAATCGTGTTGACACGCGCGGGCAAAATCAACGAGGCGCAGGCGATTCTGACGGAAGCTGAGAATCTTCTGAAAAAACGGGACCCTGAATTCGTCCGAAATCATCCGTCCAGCCTTCTCCTCCTTGGCGTCATCGGCCACGCGAGAAAGAATTACGAAGATTCTTTTCACTATCTGAACCGCTATATTAAGTTCGATCCAAACCACGCCGGATCCCGGAAGCTTCTGGGTTCGATGTTTTTGCGCAAAGGCGAAGCGTGGTCGGCGATCAAGGTACTCAAACCTGCCCTCCAGCTCGCCCCGAAAGACCCCGAGATTCTAACGTTGCTGGGCAATGCCTATATGCGTGTCCGGCAATATAGCGACGCGACAACCATGCTGGAGCGGGCCTCCGCTCTCGCGCCCACCCGGGCGAGTATCCAGACGCAGCTGGGGCTGAGCAAAATTGCTTCAGGGCAGACCAAGGACGCGGAGGACAACCTCGAAGCGGCGCTCAAATTGTCACCCGATGGCTCACGCCCCGACCTGCTGCTCGGGCTGTTTCATTTGAAGAAGGGCGAGTACGACAAGGCCCTGAAGACCGCCCGGCTCATTACCGAAAAAAACCCCCTGAATCCTTTCGCCTTCAATCTCGCCGGCGCCGCCGAGATGGGTAAGGGAAACCTTGCGGCGGCGCGCGAACAATTCGAAACCGCAATCCAGATCGACGCCAATTATGCACCCGCTTATTTCAACCTCGCCAAACTCGACTTGGCCGAAGGCAAAATCGATGACGCCAAAGCCCGTTACGACACGATTCTCAGCATTCGTCCAAAAAACATAAAGGCGATGGAGGAACTCGCCAGGGTTGCCATGTCGCAAAACGAACTGAGCGAAGCGATCAGTCTGCTCAAGGAAATTGCCGTCCTCGATCCAGATGCCATCAAGCAGCAGATTCTCCTGATGGATATTTATCTTCGCCAGAAAAAGCTCGACACCGCGCTTAACATGGCGCGGGATCTCGAAATTACCCACCCGACCGATCCGGATGTCGTAACCGCTCTGGGGCGTGTTCTGCTGTTGGCCAACAAACCCGGGCAAGCGGCCATCCGATTCCGTCGCCTAGCCGAGATCAGCCCCCAAAGGCCTGAAGCACTTCGCCAGGTCGCCATAATGCAGGAAAACGCGCGGGATATTGACGGCGCGCGCGATACGCTGAAAAAAGCGGCGGCGCTCAATCCCAATTACCTGCCGGTTCAGACCGCCCTTATCCGGTTCGAAGCCCGTTCAAAAAACATTGAAACGGCCCTCGAATTAACCAATGGCCTTCGCGAGGCGCATCCTGATTTCCGAGGGGGTGATCTCGTCGCTGGCGAACTGTACATGCGCGCCAGACGGTACAAAGAAGCAATCGCGGCCTTTACTGCCGCGGCAGAAAAAGACAGGAAATTCGATGCGGTCGGACGGTTGTATGACGCGAAGTTCAGGGCGGGAGAGACCGAAGACGCCTTTAAACTCATCTCCGACTGGGTGACCGAAAACCCCGACGATTTCGCCGCGAAACGGGTACTGGCGAGCGCCTACCGCCGCACCGGGCTTGTCGACAAGGCCATTGACCTCAACCAGACTCTGCTCTCGAAGTTTCCCAACGACACCGCCCTGTTGAACAATCTGGCGGGCCTGTTTCAGAAAACCGGCGATAAGCGGGCCTTCGAATTTGCCCAAAAGGCTTACAGGCTCGCCCCGCAGCATCCGGTAACCCTCGACACGTTTGGCTGGATCCTGGTGCAAAGGGGCGATGCGGAGCGGGGACTGGTCCTATTGCGCCAGGCCTTTACACGGGCCGCGGACAGTCCGGAAGTCCGCTACCATCTCGCCGTCGCTTTGAACCTGACCGGGCGCGCCAAAGAAGCGCGGGACGAATTGGAAAAAGCGCTGGAAATTGGCGGTGAGTTCGATGGGGTAAAAGACGCACGCCTGTTGCTGCGCAAACTGAAGGGCGGCTGACCTCCGTTAGCCCCGCCCCGTTCAGGGCAATGACCCCATAAAAAAATGACCCGCCGAAGCGGGTCATAAATTTTCGTAGAAGTAGCAGATTTCTTACAATTTGATTTGACGATTGTGCCTGCGGCGCCGCACGGCACCAAGGCCGATGACACCCAATCCGAAGACCGCCAGCGTACCGGGTTCGGCGATTTCCGTTTGCTGCGCATTACGGAAACTCCATTCTTCGAAACCGTCATTGGCGTAAAGATATTCCACATACAGGACAAAATTATTGGTTCCCACCATGGCCTCCGGCCCGAGGTTGTCCAGGGGGACGAAGACACTCAGATCACCAGCGCCACTGCCGCACTGGCCCTTATTTTCACAAATCGCCGCCTGGAGAAGAATATCGACATTGCCGTTGCCATTGGCGGTGCCATCACCAATATCGTCAAGCGGGTTGCTGTCCAGTTCCCACACGGGAGCCAGCCCGAGCAGCGTATTATCGCCATCGGCCGGAACGCCATTGGCAACGCCATTGATGTCTATGGCTCCGTCGAACTGCGTGCCCGCATAGCCGGTGCTGTTGATGCCGCCACCGACCGCTTCTGGGTCGCCCAGACCAGCGCCGATGAAGATCTGCATGTTGGTGATGACAATATGGTTCTTGCCGCCGCCGGGAGGGCCTTCCTGATTTGCATCCAGGACAAGCTCGATAAAGCCGCTACCGCCGGTAAGGTTGAACTCGTCCATAGTGACCGCGCGGGTAAAGTCGTTCGGCCCGGAGCCGTTCTGGGTGCTGAAATTGGGATTGGCCGCGGGATTGTCCGTATTGAAGCCCATCTCAAAACCGGCCTTATTACCCGACGTGGTCGTCACGCAATCGTTGGTGGAACAGTTGCTGGCCGACGACCTCTGATGCTGCAGGAAGGGATTGAAAATTCCCGTGCCGGTCGGCTGCTGTGAGTTGGGGCTGAAGAAAGTACCATCAGCCGTGCCCTGCAACCCCTGATTAATGGAGGTAACGCCGATGACCGTTGGCGCGCCAAAGCTGTTGTCCAGCAGTCCGGCTCCGGGATCGCCCCAATCCAAGGGATCCATGGCCATGGCGCTGGATGCAGCCATTGTGACCGCAAAGGCCACCCCTACGGCCGTTGCACCCTTCCGAAATTTAGCCGCCCCCGGGAACGTATTTTTATCTGCCATTGTATCCCATCCCGTTTTGCGGTCGATTTCCTCAGATCTTCCGCCGGATCTCCTAGACCCTGACCTCACCAAATTCAGAAGCCTTCTGGTGCGACTTTTACCGCGCGGGCTGGCTTCTGCCGTGTCATCTTGTCGTCTTTGGAGTGCCCACTCCGAATTTCTATCCTGTGGATAATAAGGGATAAGTAATTGATTTTCAAGGTAAATTTAATTTCGCGTTAACCATATAGTGTATTGAAAAGATGGATTTTTTTTAAATGGGCTTTTTTCGTGCCAAAATTTGTTTAGTTAATTTCCCGCATAAGCTCTGCCCAAGGCCAATAACCCGAAAGGAGGGCTGCAGGGGCGATTGTTACGCCGCATGTCAAAGCATGCCTGCTTCTCCGGGTGGGAAGAGACGGCCACTCCCCGGCAACCCTATGATGAAGATTAATGGGCAGAATGGTTACGGGCGCTGACGGGCCGTTAACGCCAATGAGGCCTATCCATTTAACGTCCTGGAAACAAACGCGGATCCGTCAAAACGGCGCCAAAACGCTGCTGACCATAGGTTACCGCCGCAACGTCCCAGGCCATACTGTTTTGAGAGGTCGCGGCGAGCACATCCCTGAGGCCGCGCTGGAACGCGCTGTCGAAGCCCAACCCGCGACCGCCGGCCAGTGGGAACAGGCGCTCGACGGCCTGAACGCAGAGTTTGCCGGCATAGGCATTATTGCGGCGCCAGCGGGCGCGGTGTTCCTGGCTCGGCGGGGTGTCGCTGGCCGCCACCTCCCAGCTTTCCTCGAAATCACGAACCAACAACAGGCGCGCCGCCTCGATCTCCGCGCTGGCCTCACCGATCCGCGCCTGGACGGTGGGCAATTCACTGAGTTGTGCCCCGTGAACGGAACTACGCTCCGATAAATCCGCGATCATGGCTTCGAGGGCGCCGAGCGCGATTCCGTAGGCGGTTGAGGCGAATTGTTTGGTCCCGATGGCGAAGAGCGGCAGCTTATAAAGGGGCGACGGATTGACCGCGCTACCCGGCGTATCGCCGCCCGCTACCTGACCGGCCGATATGCCCCGGTGCTTCGGAATAAACGCCTCCTTGACCATCAGCGACCGGCTGCCGGTGCCGGCCAGCCCGCTGGCAAACCAGTCATCGACGATCTCGAATTCGGATCTGGGCACCAGGGCAAACTGATGCTGCGGCGGTCCCTCTTTTTGCGGGACGAAGAGCTGAAGATTGCTCCAATCGGCGAAATCGATACCACTGGAGAAACTCCACGTGCCATCGGCGATCCAGCCGCCTTCGACCTCCTGTACTGTTGCGTCCTTGCCGGGGAAGGATGAAGCAATGGTCGCGTCCGGGTTATCCTTCCAGACGTCGTCCTGAGCCTCCAGACCCTTCATCCCGTTTATCCAGGTTTGACCGACAAGATTGGTGAATACCCAGCAACTCGACCCGCAGCCCCGGCCCAGTTCCGACGCGATATCCAGCATGACGCTGAAATCCATTTCATAGCCACCATACCGGCGCGGCTGAAAAATTCGGTAGAATCCCGCCTCGATGAAGGCAAGCTGCGTGGCATCCTCGACACGGCGGTTTTTCTCAACGGCAGGCGCCCTCTCGCGCAGGGACGGTATTAACTCCCGCGCCTTTTCAACCAGCGTGGTACGCAAAGTTTCATGATCAAGGTCCGCCATGTCGGGCATGGATGGCCCTCCCAAGCCTGTTTTTTTGACAGGAAGCCTGTCATTGGCTTGTTTATAATCGAGCTGTTCCCGCGAGTCACCGGCGTGCGGTCACGCGATGGGGGTGGGCTTTTGAATATATGCTATGAAAACAAGGAGTTTGATAACCGCGCCGCTCTCATCCCCCAAAGGAAGAATGATGTCCTCACCGAATAGATATTCGGCGTGGGGCCCTACATAAGGGATGCTGCTCAAGAGCGGGCACTGTGTAGTGACCACCCGTTCACAGCTTTCCCAGATACGGCTGGGCGGTCTCTGATGCTCTATCTCCGACATCCACGAACCGGTCAGATCCGTCTCGAGGTGATGAACCACACCGGTCCCCACAAGACGATAGAAGAAATCGAGAGGACCCTGCCTGACGTCGAGCAGAATCACGTTGGGCAGCAACGTCGACATATCCATGGGGTCAATGTCTTCCCGGCCGGGCAGGCGATCCGGCCAGCCCTTGGAGCGCCAGTAGTCGAAGCCGTCCTGAATAATGGGTGACCGGCGCGACAACACGGCCATAAAGGCCGGGTCATCAGGTGTTTCCAACAACGTTGGACCTTCACCATTCGTTGATGGATCAGTCATCGGTACTACTTCGCTCGCCACACCTGTGGCGACCCTACCTGGGCTATATTATTCCATACGGTCAGGACTGTATCAGGTCACACATTCTACCAGTACTAGGAATAACCCGCAGACTCTCCCAACTAACGAATATTCAGGCGCTTCCGAGGTGGGATTTCGGCAGCCGACGCTGGCGGCCTTGATAGGCCGGCGCGTCTTCATCCCCCTCACCTTGCAGATCGATGATTTCTATGGAATTCCCGTCGGGGTCATGGAAATAGGCATGCCGGCCCGAAAAACTGCGATGGCCGACGTCCTCATAGAGTAAGACTTCGACTCCCTTGTCTTCCAGATGCGCCATGGCGGCATCGAAATCCTCGGACGCCACCATAAACGCGTGGTGGATCAGCGTATCGGTTCCCTTGTTGGGGGACTGGTGGTAGCCGGTACGGGACAAGACGAAATAATCCTCGCCCGCCTTCATGAAGACCGTGGTGTCGTTCTCCCG
>JABJKO010000210.1 GCA_018660305.1 Rhodospirillaceae bacterium | reverse complement strand
TGGATGGTCGGCCTCCGCCGACCATGACGGATGTATTAATTGGGCCCATGTGTGAATTTGCAGACCTCTCCAAGGCGTTTATCTGGATCTTCGTGGCAGGCTCCTGCTGCATGGCGGTGATGGCGCGCAAACTCAACGAGCATCTGCTGGTTGTCCCGCCGCCGCCGCGGCACACCTGGTTCCGCAAGAAGATCCATATCAAGGCGACTTACCTGCTCAAGCCGGATCTCTATTTCGATCAGGCGGGCCAGCCCTGGGCATGGCGCATGGCGGTGGTCAGCGCCTTCACCCTGTTCGCCGGGCTTCTGTCCTTCTACGTGATCTTCGCCTGCCGTTAGACGTCCCTATTCCACCTCGGTCACATCGGTGTTCATGGCGACGTCCTTGCGGCGGCGCTGGGCCTGTCTCGCGCCTGTGTCCCAGTAATCGCCGGC
The DNA here is from genome assembly GCA_018660305.1 of Rhodospirillaceae bacterium. The sequence goes on along the minus strand of JABJKO010000210.1, from coordinate 1,986 downwards.
GACGGCACGGCGGGCTTCCTCTTCCAGGGCCTCCGGCCAGTCGCCCAGCGAATAGCCGAACCACGGCACTTCCGGCGTGATAGGGGGTAAATCCATGGACTCCCAGATCTCCCGCGCCCGTTCCATATATTCGCGCTTGGGCAATGAAATCGGCGGGTAATCCTGTTTGAGGGTGGCATCGACCAATAACGCCGAATCCCCTTCCCCGCCTGCCATTTCGCTGGGGCCATGCCCCCGGTCCTGATGCTTGAGGATCTGCATGTCGTCATGGGGCGCGCAGCGAAACGCCATGGCCCACATCACCGAATCCAGATTGTGGGGATCGATATCGTCGTTCACCGCGAAGACGATCTTGCCGCCGGAACGCAGTTGGGTCATGACGCCGTATAGCGCGCGCCAGATTTCGGTGCGCGGCACGTCGCGCTCCACCACCACGAAGATGATCTTGCGGTTGCCGGTGAGCGCCCGGTGGGTGACCACCTTAATGACACCCTTGATGCCGAGGTGTTCCTGAAGATGCCGCCGAAATCCGTATTCCAGTTCGATGGCACGGATGCCGGTGGTCTCGTTGGGATGCACCTGGCTGAGATAGGACATGAAAACCGCGTCCCGCCGCCGGGTGATGGCGGTGACCTCCATGAAGCCGTTGAACTCCTGGGTATTCACATGACCGTGGGATTCGCCGAACGGCGCTTCGGGCTCGAGATACTCGGTGTCGATCAGACCTTCCACAACGATCTCGGCTTCGGCGGGGACCAGCAGATCCACCGTGCGGCAGCGCACCACGTTGATGGGCGCCCCCACCAGCCCGCCAGCCACGGCCACCTCGTCCACTGCCTCGGGGAACTTGCACATGGCGGTGTAGGCCACCGAGGGCGGTCCGCCAATGACATAGGCCGCCGGCATGGGTTCGCCCCGTTCCTTGTATTTCAGCCAGTGCATGTAGCCGCCATTGCGGCTTTCCGTCGACGTGTTAATGCCGAGCCGGCGCGGGGTTTTTACTTGCGCCCTGTAAGTCCCAAGATTATGCACGCCGGTGTCCGGGTCACGGGTCTGATAGCCCAACCCGGTCAGATAGGGCGCATTGTCCCAGCCCGGCGTGGAGATGGGTGTGGGCAGACCATCGAGCCCGTTGCCCGCCTCATCCAGCGCGGCGCCTTCGAAGATAATCTCCTGACAGGGCGCATCCTCTACGATCACCGGCGGGATGGGGTTGTTGCGCGCTTTTTCCCAATGGGGATTGATCTCGTCCACCGGCACGCCCATGCCGACGCTGTACACGCCGGGGCTTGATCCGGTGCCACCGACCAGCACCGGCATGTCATATTTTTTGCCCTTGGAATCGACGATGTTGGTGAACAGCCAGGCCTTGCGGTCCTCCTCCGCCATGCCGCCGCGAAACTGCCAGCGCACCAGCGGATGCAGTTCGGTGTCCTTGTTGATGGGCCCATCGACCCGGATCAGCAGCCCGGCCTCGTCCAAAGCCGCGATGTGATCATGCAGATCCGGATAATCGCGTGTCGGTGTTGACGTTTTCGTCCTTGCGTTCATAGCCGCCTCCCAGTGCGGTTTCTACAAGGACGATGGCATGAGGCGCGTGGGCGAGCAAGAGAACCGACATACAGCTCGTCACCCTCGGACTTGTTCCGAGGGTCTTTCTACCATTGAGACTCTGTTGGATGGAGATCCTCGGAATAAATCCGAGGATGACGACTTGTTTAGTTCTACTTCGTCTCGTCGACGTCCCGGACTTCGGTGTTCATGGCCACATCCGAACGGCGGCGCTGGGCGATGCGTTCGCCATAGGCCCAGTAGTCGCTGTCGGTGGCCATTTTCGCGGCCTCGTCGAAATCATCGCCCCATTCCCCCAGGGAATAGCCGAACCAGGGCTCCTGCGGCTTGAGCTTGGGCAGCCCGATTTCGTCCCAGATCTCGGCCGCATTCTCCATGAATTCCTTCTTGGGCAGAGAAATGGGCGGGAAGTTT
>JABJKO010000094.1 GCA_018660305.1 Rhodospirillaceae bacterium | reverse complement strand
GGCACGAATTTCATGCGATAGACCACCGCATCGAGACGGCGTTCCAGCAAGCCGATCAGATTTTCCGAGGTGTCGCCACGGCGGCGCACGGCCTCTTCATAGGTCCGGCGGAACTGCTTTTCGGTGATGTTGCCGTAATAGCCTTTCAGCTTCTGCTTGGCGGAAAGCTGGATGCCAAAATCGGACGGCTTGCGGCGGCGCCCCTGGCCGTGTTCGCCGGGCCGGTATTCGCGCACATTAAAGGGGGATTTGGGCCGGCCCCAGAGATTGCACATGAGGCGCCGGTTAATCTTGTACTTGGCCTCTATTCGTTTGCTCATAACGTTCGTCCTGGATCTGTTGTCAGTTTTTGTCCCGATAGTCCGAACCCGGTCAAACCGGCGGCGGGGCACAAAAGCCCACATTCTCGGGAATGGCGGCGCACTATACGGAACAAACCGGGAATGTCAATCGGGAGCAAATTTAGACGGTTCCGGCCCTCTCCCCCACCCGGCCACTGATTCAAAGATCGGCGGTCGCGGAGCCGCCACACCAACCCTCAGCGACCGCCGGGTTGGCCGGCGGCGGCGGTCCTTCAAAGGACCAAGCCGGGTGGGGGAGAGGGCCGGTGCGCATCCACGAACGTGGATCGGAAATTAGGCCCTTAATACAGCTGGTCTTTCAGGCGAACCTGATAATCCGCTTCGTATTTGGCCGCATAGGCCTCGTCGCCGCCATCGCGATAGGCGGCGAAGGTGCCGTTGGTGAAGGCCGGTTTCCCCGCACCCTCGGCGCCGGCCTCCCAGAACTTGCCCCTGACAAAGGCCTTCGGGCAGTGATGGAAGGCCTCCTCCACCGACACCACCACCACCACGCGGGGCGGCTTGCCGTTGACCAGGAAGCGGTCGAGCAGCGCCGGATCCCTGCTGATCCTGGCTGAGCCGTTGACCCGATAGGTCACATTGGAGCCCGGGACGAAGAAAATCGCGCCCACCTTGGGATTGGCGATGATGTTTTTCATGCCGTCGACCCGGTTATTGCCGGGACGGTCGGGGATCAGCAGCGTGCGGTCGTCGAGAAGCTGGACGAAACCCGGCCCATCGCCCTTGGGCGAACAATCGACGCCGTCCTCACTCACCGTCGCCAGGATCATAAACGGCGCGGCCTCAATATACGCCCGGCCGGGCGGGGTGACGAAATCGGTCTGTTTTTGGATGACCGCGTCGGCTGGCTTGGCATAGATCTCTTTGAGATCCTCAAGCGTGGTGACGGCAAAGGCATCAAAGGCATCGGTTTTGTCAATCGTATCCATCGTATCCTCTTTCCCTAATCCAGCGGATGCGGGACCAGTTCGGGCCCATCATTGAGCATCACCGCGCCGGTCTCCGCATCGAAAGACCGTTGCTTGAAGGTCCCCGCCCTCTGGGCGCGCACGATAAAAGCCATGCTGTGTACGGGACCGCCATGTTCCTGATGTATCTCGCCCGGCCGCACCACATCCACGTCCCCTGGACCAATTTCGGTGCAGCCGATCTCCTTCAATACCGCCGGGCCCTCATCGCGCGGCGCATCGTCGGACCGCTCATAGCGGTGCATGGTCTCGGTGCCGTCAATGATCCCATACAGGGTCCAGATATCGCCATGGTCGTGCACATTGGTGATGGAATGGGCCTTGCGCACGGTGGCGTTGAACACAAAGCCGTAATCGGGATCCTCATAGAACAGCAAATTTTTGACCCGTCCCATGCCTTCGACGGTCAGCGGCCAGCTCTTGCTGCTTTCCTTGAGGCTGGGATCGGCCAGCAGGGTCCCCATGGCTTTCTGGATCCGGGTCCAGCGCGCGTCAACATCGGACTCGCTCTCATAGAGCGTGCGGATCTCGTCGACAAATCTGGCGGCGGCGGGCAAACCGGGTTTCTTCATGGCTCAACTCCGTTGGATCAAGGCCCAAAGTGTCTCACTTTCCGGGGCCGGATACCACAAATTCTGGTCAAACGACCCGCTGTACAGGGATGCTGCGCACATCCATTTCGTATTCCAGCCCTTCCACCGGCGGGCGCGCGTAATACCAGGTGACACCGGCCGACGCGGCTCCGCGGCCGACAATCTCGTCGGCCAGGAAGTTGTGGATGTTATGCACACTGTAGATCTGCGTCGTGTTCACATCTTCCCAGCCCAGGCCCAGCGCGGCCATCCGGCTCTCCATGGCCCCCAGCACATACTGCGCTTTTTCGCGCATGGCCTCGGGCGAGGTGTCACCGAAATGGATGATACGCTCCTCGTAGGTTCCGGGTCCTTCCGGCGATTCAGCGGAGCCTGCGATGACGAAGCTTTTCACGCTCTCAGCGCCACCGGCCGGCACCGTATAGGAAAAGGCTTCGAAACTGGGTTCGGGTGGCGGATTGATCTCGGGGCATACGTTGGAGCGGGCAACCGGGTTTTCGTCATCCTTGAAGATGCCCCAGCGCTCCAGCGTTCCCACATAGATCCGGTTGAAATCAATGAAGCCCTGGTCGGTGAAAGGCGCCGGCGAACGCAATTCGCAGGCGCAGAACGAGGTGAACGGCCGGCCAATGGCTGTCAAATGAGCTTCGATGCGCTGGAATCCTTCGGCAACCGGCACGGGCCGGGCAAACCGCACCCGTTCAATGGCGAAACCGGGCTCCGCCGCCACGCCCCCGGAATACTGAAAGGGTCCCCTGACATAGCGGTAACCGCCGGGTTCGAAGAGTGCTGTTTCCGCCATGGGGAATCCTCTGTTCGTTACTGTTCCTGAGCGAGCTTAGACCGCCAGGAGGCCACTGATCAATCTCGGGCGGCGCGCCGCCGTGCGATTAGCATGGGAATGACCATGGCCAGGGCCAGCACCGCGATCGCGGCATTGGCGCCATAGACCCAACTCATGGAGAATGCCACCGCTTCCCGCCCGGCCCCTTCAGCCAGACCGGTCACCGCGGCCACCATGCCCGACGCCGCCGCGCCGAACGAGATACCGATATTGCGGATGGCCTGCACCGAGGCACCGGCCATGTGCGCCTCTGTCTCCGGGACGATGCCGATGATCCGCTGGATGGTGGGATTGTTGATACAGCCGAGGCCCACCCCGGTCAGGGCGATGGCGATGGCAAGCGGTATCACCGGCCCGGAATCCACCAGAAACGCGATCCCTGTCGCGCCGATCAGAATGAATACCAGCCCCGCGACGATGCTACCGGTCTCACACGAGCGCGGCAGCATGGACACAAAGATGGCGCTTGTGGTCCACATGATGGATTGAATGGCGAACAGATAGCCCGCGACCAGGGGTGAGACGCCATGGAGGGCCTGGAGATAGAACGTCGAGTAGGTATTGACGATGGCGAGCACGATGCTGCCAAGAAACAATATCCAGTAAACCGCCCCGAGTTCCGTCGTCACATCCGTCGCGCCGCGCGGAAACATATTGCGATCCGCCGTGGAATCCAGCCGGAAGGTCAGGATCGTAAAGGCAATGGCTGTAATGGCGAAGGCCACGCGCAGCCACACCGCATCGGTCAGCGAGGTGGCGCTCAAGAGGAAGACCGCGAATGTTAGCAGCGCCAACCGCCGATAAGGAATATCCGACAGGCGCCCGTCACCGCTTTCGCCCTCTACCCGCTGCCAGGCGAGCAGAACAAAGAGCACGATAAGCGGCAACAAACCGAGGAATGCACCACGCCATAGCCCGGATTCAGCGAATGCGGCGCCGAAGCCGGGGCCCATGAGTGTCGCGATGCCCCAGATGGTCGACACCACACCCAGAATGCGGCTGCGCAGATGGGGCGGATAGGCGATGGCCACCAGCCCGTAGCCCTGAGAGGCCACCGCGCCGCCACCGATACCCTGAAGCAGCCGGAAGGCGACCAGCGTTTCCATGTTGGGCGCCAGCGCCGCCCCGGCAAGCCCGATCCCGAGAGCCAGCCCGGCCCCGGCATAGGCCTTGCGCACCCCGAAGGCCTGACGTAACGCATTGGCGCTGGCCGCCCCCATGATGGCGCCCACGGCGAACAGGGAAAATGCCCAGGTATAAAGGCCCACCCCGCCAAGATCGGCCAGGATCGTGGGCATGATAGTTGCCACCACGAACTGGTTGATGGCAAACAGCCCCATCCCTAAGCCGAGCACCAGGGTGTAAATGCCCATACTGCCGGTAAATATGTCGGCCCAGCGTCCGTTCTCTGCGGCGGGGCCAGCGTCTGCTTGTGCCATGAAGGTTGGTTACGCGCTTACCCCATCGGGGTCAACGGAGGCGTCGCGGCAAAACAAATGGGACGCCCTAACGCAACGTGCCCTGCAGATGATTCCGCCACCAATTCGGAACACCCCGGTCCCGCCTCTTCCAGTCGGAAGCAATCTTTACAAGGTTAAAAGGGTATTTGTCATTTACCGCGCCGGACGTCGGGCTATCTAACGCCGGGCTTTCGTTCAAAGCGGGAGGCGTTTGAACGGAGGCTGCCAATCTCTGTTTTTTCTGGTGCATGGCAAAAACCTCATAATTTCTGCCAACCCAAGGGTCGTTTGTCTAAATCGACTTAAACATCATAATGGTAATCCCTTATTCAAAGAATCATCAAACAAGAATTTGAACAATCAGTTGTACCTGTGGAAAACTATTTTCTAAATTTGTGGATTTCATGCTTAAATGCGCGCCGATAACTTAGTAATCAGGGGCAAGGGTTAACGATTATATCGTGTATATATATATTACGATTTCGGTAATTCTACTTTTAGGAGTTATCTCATTCTTTCTCTTGAGAAAAAAGAGGGACGGAAAACTCAGTGCTTCCTCTTCCATCGACGTCCCTTTTTGGATTGCCATCATCGGTGCAATTGTTTGCACCCTCGCCTTCCTGGTCGCCGTAGGCGTTCTTTAGGCATCGCGGCGACAGCACGAAGATCCCCCGCGGTCGCAACGGAATCCGTTTTATTCGTGCCCGATTACATTGATCTCCCACACGCCGGGCCACCAGAGCAGTATCCAGCTGGAAAGATGACTTAGGGGAGAGTTCCGCCGCTGAAGAAACCCGCTGCGTCAGGCTACCGCCAGCGCCTTGACCAGATCCAATTCCAGTTCGCCGCCGGCATCGTCTTTGACCGCCAAAAGCTGCTCGGCGAAAACACGGAGCACATCGCGAATACTGACCACGCCAACGGGTCTGCCCGCCTGTACCACGACCAGATGACGTATGTTGTTGGCATTCATGGCAATAGTCGCGTCGACGAGAGAATCCGTTGGAGACACTGTGATGATCAATTTGGTCATCAGGTCACCGACAACCGCCTCTTCAATGACTATCTCCGCGGCGCCAAACCCTTTAACAAGGTCCCGTTCTGAAAAAACACCGGCGACCTGATCGTCATCCATCACGACCACAAGGCCGATATTATTTTGGGCCATTCTTTGGGCGGCTTCGCTGACCGGGGTCTGCGGACCGGCGGTAATGAGCCTCAGAGGGCTGCTGTGCAATAGTTCTTCAACGAGCATTTGGGTATCTCAAATGATGGAAAAAGGGGGCTCTATTGTAGTCCGGCTATTCTTTCCGCATTGCTAAAATTCTACAGGGTAACCGATGACGTCATTGCCAATTTTACGACAAAACCGACAAATATTGCAGACCGAAAAAGGCAGCCAATGCGCCTATAAGGATCGTAAGGAGCACTAAAACCGGGACCAGGAAGCTGGATTTTTTGACGGTATTTATACGCCCGCCCCGTTGAGGCGGCTCGCGTCCGGTCGCGCCACGCGAGGCGGCTGAAGATGATTTCTTGTTGGAAACGGGGTTTAGCGCCTTTTGGCCCTTGGCGGCCCCACCCCGGAATAACGTGCGGGTCGTGGTTTGGTTGGTCGCGTCATCGTAATCTTCTTCGATGAGCCGCACGCCGGAATAACGGCCCGCTGCATCGGCTCTCTTGGCCTCTTCCAGCGCGAACGTTCGATCATCATAGACCGAATCCAGCATCCACTTACCGCCCTGGAAGGACTGTAGCTCATATGATCTCATCGATTAGATCTTTCCCAACCGATAGTCGAATGCCGCTTCTTTTGAGGCGGCAGAATTATCTATGGATTCTTGCATCGGCCCTAAGCACCGGCAGGTCACGGCGGGACTTTACAACCCCAAGCAGCATGTACCAGCCGATTTTCATTCAATAACTCAAATATCGAATCTGACAATTTGGGTACTTTGACACCAAAACATGATCTATTAGTGAAAACTCCTAAATTGCGCTGAGTACGGACCTGCAGGCCTGACCGGCCTTCGCCTTCACCTCGGAATTGGATATCGGCCAGTCTATATTCGCGACCGAATTCCCGGAAAACCGCGAAATATTACTCCGCCGACCCCAGGCATTCCTCAAGATCGGCATCGAACTTCCCATCGATGAGGATAAAGGCAATTTCGCAGAAATCGGTCGAGCGGTTGCTCCAGGCATGGTTGGTGCCGCACTGGACCAGCACATCGCCGGCCTTCAGGTGAACCTCGCTGTCGTCCAGCAGCATGGTGATCTCGCCTGAAAGCACGATGGCGTAGTCGATGGTCTCGGTCCGGTGCATCAGCGGGTGGCGGCCATTGTCGGCAAAGGTCGAGGCCGCCTCGTTGCCGAGCGCCGCAAGGGCCGCCTTGGCATCCTCGGGGCTCATGTTGCGGATCGCGTCGGTCTCGGGGGCGAAACGGTTGATGCGCACCACCGTACCGTTCCCCGTGGGCAGCTG
>JABJKO010000246.1 GCA_018660305.1 Rhodospirillaceae bacterium | reverse complement strand
CTTGAAATCGCGCTCGATCGCATCGGCGAAGACCGGGTCGGAAGAGGATGACGAAGGAGCCATTTTAGTTTGCGCCGTCCGAAAATATTTCCTGGAATACAACGTTATCATAACGGCTTGGCATTGGTAGCCGTCTGTTAAGCCTTGTTCCCGGCGCTCACTAACCATCCGTGCCTGTCACACTGGACACGTGTGGTCTCCGCCGGCCATGACGGTTGAGGACTGGTTTAATCCGGACAACACTCGTCTGTCATCCCGACACCCCCACAGAAAAACGGCCCCTCGGATGAGGGGCCGTTGATCGTGTCAGAGAGCCGTTAAATCAGGTGCTCTTTTTCTTGGTGTAGAGACGCTTCTTGATTAAGTCGAGAACTTCCGGCGTGCCGGCGGCAAAACCTTCCTTGATCAGGGACCGGATTTGCTTGGCGGAGACCGGCGAATGCTCGACCCGGCGCTTGATGACGCGTTCCTTGAATTTGGGATCGTACATCATGGCGACGAAGGCTTTTTCAAGAATGCCCGTGACGTTTTTGGGCGCTCCCGGCGGAATATAGAAGGCCTGTCCAACCTTGAGGTTGGTGTTGAGCACGGTGAACATCTTGTAATTGTCGGTACCCGGTTTCAGCAGATCGCCGAGATGCGGCACGCCCTTGACGAATTTCGAATCCGACTTCGGGCCGTACATGATGATCGGGACGATCTTCTTGCTGGGCAGCCAGGTCGGACGGACGCCGGTGAAGCCGGAAAGGAAATTATTCCTGCCCTGGGTCTCGCCCTTTTCGACCGAAAGGTTCATCGCTCCGCCGCCCTTGTAGCCAAGGATGATTTTCATCTTGGCGCCGAGGGTTGCGTTCACCAGGCGCGGGAAAATCGATCCCGAGGAGGCAAAGCCGCTGCTGGCGATGGTGCTTTTCTTGTTGATAAGGTCGTCCAGATTCTTGACCGACGCGGTGTGCCAGAAAAAGATTCCGGCGGCCCGTGCGGCAGGAGCGCCCAGCCAGTTAAATTTCTGCGCGTCGTATCTTACCTTGCGGACAAGCTGGGTGGTGATCACGCCGGGGGCGATCATGGCGATCATCTGGCCGCCCTTGGGCGCGGCATTGGCCATGAAGGAGGCGGATTTCGCGCCGCCAGCGCCCGGCATATTCTGGATCAGAACGTCCGGCTTGCCGGGGATGTAATTTCCGATATTGCGCTGAACCAGCTGGCAATAGACATGATAGGTGCCGCCCGATCCCGACGGGACCTGAACAGTAATGGTCTTACCGGCGAAATAATCCGCCGCTATGACCGGCGTGCCGAACGCGGCGATTGCCGCAACAGCCGTCGCCGTCAGTAAAATGGGTTTCATCACGATATGTTTCTCCCTGTAGTGGCCAATGAAATTTAAATCTTTATCGCAAGCGAGAGACAAAACCCCGCTATCGGGAAAAAGGCTAACATTGAAAAATTCATTGGTCGACTCATTTCCGGGCCGGCGATTGCGGGCTTCGTTGGAATGGTCATCAACTTAACTTGATCAGGGCCGGTTCAGTTTCGGGGCGGACCCTGGCATTTGCCGTCAGCTGGAGGTGCTTTGTATCTGTTATGGGCGTTGCTGAGCTGATTATCGCAACGGGCGGGTTTCAAACCCACCCCTGCACTGTTGTAAAAAGGTAACGATCACAAATGTTTTTAACAGGGTGCCTGTAGGGGCGGGTTTCAAACCCGCCCGGCTCTGTGTTCAGCCCGTTTCAAACGTTGAACGTCAGGTTCCCCTCGAATTCTCCGGCTACTCGTGTTCCTTTTCCTGCAGGCGTTCCAGCATGGCCTCGCGCCGCCAGATATAGAGGCCCGCCGCGATAATGATCACCGCGCCGGCTACGGCCTGCAAATCCGGAACATCCTGCCACAGCACGTAGCCGAGGATGGCGGCCCACACCAGTGAGAGATAACGCAGCGGGCCGACGATGGCGCCGGAGGCTATGGTGAAGGCGGCAATGCCGAGGCGGTAGGCGAGCGTGATCAGCAGGGCGGTGGCGATCAATAATCCCCAGACCGTCGGGCCCGGCATGCTTATCCCCAAAAATGGCAGGGCGGTAAATCCGCCGGCCATCGAGACGATCATGGTCCAGAACAGGATCGAG
>JABJKO010000174.1 GCA_018660305.1 Rhodospirillaceae bacterium | reverse complement strand
GTTGTTTCATTAATTTGCTAACACAGTGATATGAACGATCAAGAACTAATCGCTATTGAAAACGCTTATTCGGTCTTCCGCCAACATCATGCGTCATGGAGGCGGGGCTACCAGTATCCGTATGTTACTTCTCGGACGCTGGCCTCTGAATTATGTATCGTGCGAAGCCGGTGGCGTGTGATTGGGTTTACTCCGTTGGCTTTCGAATTGTTGCGGGAACACATCGAAAAGTCCCTGCCAAAAGTAACGCGGGCACACTTGCGCCAGCGAGCCGATACGGTACGCGAAATGCTACAAGGCCCAGAGTTGACCCAGCGCCAATTTATAAATCGTATTCTGGGCACAGCTGATCACTGCGTTTTGGCCGTACGTGGAGAAAATAATAAGTCTATTGGTGGACGAACTGATCTAATTTCATTTCCTAACGAAGGTGACGATCCTTTGTTTCAAGAGCGTAGCTTGAAACCGCGTTGGCGCGAGGCTGAATGGAAATTCGTTGGAAAATTTAATGAGAACTGAGCCTTTGTTGCAATACGGCACATGCTCATAGTTCACATCGTACGTCACAGTCTTTCGCGAGAATTGTTGGTATCTCCTGATAGCTAGACTCGGAAGTCACGGCCACAGAAATCCACTTCCGCTTTACCCCCAATAGCAGACCTCAAAAATGTGATCTCCGCTTTCAATCAATTTACGACCGGTGTTGGGTGAGAAGCGGAAGTCGGAACGGTGTGACGGGACTTCTGCTTTTGACCCACAGCGGACATATGGCCCGGCTAGACAAGTTGTTAACGACAGGGCCACTTCTTGGTGAGGGCCATTAGGACAACCATCCTCGCGGACTTATCTGAATGGTGGGGATTCTCCCCCATGAAATCCATGGCGGTTCGCCAGTATTCAGACGCGGTTGTGGTGGTTGGGGGACAGGCGAAGTTAATGTTTTTCCCCTCAATCTTTTTCGTGATTGCACCCGCAAGTCTGAGGCCGTCTACCATACCCATCACGTAGCCAGAGCAAGAAGATATTCTTGGTAGACCGTGATGCCATTTACAACGTTCGTGCCATTGCCCCGCCGTCGTCGTTTGAGACCACACCGGCGAACTGCTCATTACGACCAGAGCAGCCGCCAGTAATGACCTTTTGATCATCCCAGCTGTCCATACTACGCCGAATAACTTGTTTGCCATTGTACCTCTTTCTTACAGCGCTACTGTTTAACGAGGGCACAGTACAACGTCGGCCCACGAAGCGTTCCCCCCACTCTGTTCAAGTCACTTAACTTTTTTATGCTTTCGCGACCACTCGCGGGCCATCTTCTGAGCCTCGAATATTTGGGCGGCTGTCATTTTATCGGTAATTTCTTCGCGGTCATACTTTGCTGTAGTGTGGCCCCAGTTCGCCGCAACGCTGAGCCATTTATAGGCCAGCACGTAGTTCTGCGGGACGCCCTTACCGCCCCATCTGTGTAAGCCGCCCAAGTTGGACATAGCTGTTGTGTCGCCCTGCTTAGCGGCCTTATGCCACCATTTTATTGCTTCAACGTTGTTTTGCGGAACGCCCTGTCCCGTTCGGTACTGCAGGCCCAAACGGTTTTGCGCAACCACCACGCCCTGATCCGCGGCCTTCTTAAACCACGTCGCGGCCTTCGCATAGTCCTTGGGCACACCTAGGCCGTTTTGGTACATGACGCCGAGGTTATACTGGGCTTTGGCATGGCCCTGCTCGGCGGCCTTCCTGTACCACGTCGCCGCTTGGGCGTAATCCTGTGGCATGCCTTGACCCGTGCGGTACATCTGGCCGAGGTTGTACTGGGCGAGGGTAACGTCCTGCTCTGCGGCCTTCCTGTACCACTTCATCGCTGCGGCATCGTCCTGTGGAACGCCTTCGCCCCTGGCGTACATAACGCCGAGGCTGTGCTGGGCTTTGGCGTGGCCCTGCTCGGCAGCCTTCCTGTACCACGTAGCCGCTTGGGCGTAATCCTGTGGCATGCCTTGACCCGTGCGGTACATGGAGCCGAGGTTGTACTGGGCTTTGGCATGGCCCTGCTCGGCAAGCGGACGCAACTTCAGCGCAGCTGTTGAATAGTCACCGCGATTGAGTGCTGCCAGGCCCTGGTGAAAAAGGCTTGCCTTTTGCAGGTCCTTGGCTTTCCAGGTCCCCACCTTCGCCGGTTTGCCGACCTTGTTGATTGTCCAGTGTTCCCCGTTCGGTCGAAAGGTGTCGTGGGGCCAGTTGATCTCTCCCCGCTCTCGCGCACGGCGGTATAAACACGAATAGTACGAGCGGGTAGGCGTATCGTTGTACGCATTGTTGTACACATTAGAGATCAGCCAATCGCCGTCGCCGACGACGATCCAGTAAACTGATTTATCTCGTTCACTGATGAGTTGGACATCAGCCAAGAACGAAGGACGCACCCATTCCTTATCGCACTCTATTACGTCTGTGCGTCGGACAAGCTGGGTTTGCCAAAGGCATGCCGAGTGCATCTTTTTGCTGTTCCCCCACAGCCCCACAATCATGCAAGGCTGAACGAAATCCCCAGATGGCGGCTGATCTGCAACGGCGGGGCAAGAAATTAAGAAGAGAGCAATGACACGACAGCAAAAACTACGCATAGGGGTAATCCTCCGCTCACCGGTTATTGAACGTTCAAGAGATTTCTGTGACACGAGCGACACGACAATAGGAGGCGATTGCTCCGCCGTCTAAAACTATACATTGGCGTCAGGGAATTGTCCGTTAATGGCTACAAACGGACGTTAGCGTCGGGTTATTTGACGTCCGCTCATGGGTCAACTTCGGACATCAGAATGCACCATGGTGTAAGTCAGGAGTTGAGGAAGCAGCAGACATGGATGGCTCCCAATCTACGCCACAATGGCCTTGTAGGGTCCACAGGGCCTCACTGACCCGCATAGAGTCATTACGGGGCATTTGTATATTGCAACTGATGAGGCCACATCCAACTTAGTGCAGAAGCTAAGCTTGAAGAATTTAGCTGGTCACTAATTTATGGAATAAAATGGAAAAATAAGAGATTAGCCCTCTAAGAACCTCAACTAGCGGCTCAAAGAGGGCCAAAACTTGGGGAAATACTTGGGGAAATATATTTATTTTTCCCTTATATTTCAACCACTTATATAATTGGCGACCCCAACGGGATTCGAACCCGTGTTGCCGGCGTGAAAGGCCGGTGTCCTAGGCCTCTAGACGATGGGGTCGCGCGGCCCTGTTCGTATAGGGAGCGGGCGTGAAAATCAACTGCTTAAGTGGGTTATTTCAACCGTAAGCCCGGTTGCGGTTGCGGATCAGCCCCGGCTGTCCAATGTCGCCGCCCTGGCATCGCCTTTTTCGGCCCGCCGCCGGCTCCGGTTGGTCCGGTAGCGGCGCACGAAACGCAAGCTCCAGACATAACCGGCCCAGCTCCCCAGGGCGGACCAGGGCAAACACCCGATCAGCATGGGCAGGCCCCATCCCTTGATCAGGACGACCGTATAGGTCCACAGCCATTCCCAATAACCCATCCCGGATTCGGCGGCGACATTGCTGTCCCACAGCTTCATGAACTCGCCATAGCCGCTCAGATCGTCGAACCGGCCGAGCATCACCTGGCCCGTCATGTAAAACAGATAATAACAGGGGAACAGGGTGATCACGTTGGTGGTCCAGGTCCAGGCCAGCGCGATGATCAGGCTGAAATCCCGCCGGATAAAACGGCGCGCCACGACCCAACAGATAAAGACGAAGATCATCTGCACGCCAACCGTCGGCGTCAGTCCCCAGGCGAGGCCCACGGCGACGCCACGCGCGGTATGTTCCGGCGGATGGACGCTGCGTTGAATGGGTATGACCAGCCGGTAGCGCATATTGCGCTTCAGGCGGGTCATCCAGGACCGCCCGTTCCGGCCGTTTCCATTTCTGTGGTTGGCTGCTTCTGTCATCCTTTACATCGCCGCAACAACAAACATCTCCCAGATCCGGCCCTCTTGATCATTCCTCATGTTCCGGGGCCCGGACCGGCGGGATGATACACATTGCCCCCGGCCACAGCGAGATTTTTCCGCTCCCCGCCAAGGCGGGGTTTTGAAGAATCCAACTCAGCCCGTTTGAGGCTTACACAGTCTCGAACAGAAATCGTGATGTTTGGTTAAAGATCAAGTGTTGCCGGCAATGGCCGCGTCATCGATGAAAAGCTGTGCCGAGACCCTGCCCTGCCATTCGTCGCTTCGCAGATTGCCGGCAATATGGAGCGGCTGGCCACTTGCGCCCAGCAGGGCCGCGCCCAGCGCCGAATCCGCGGCACGGAAGGCAATGGCTTTCAGCCGGCCGGTGCCGTCCGCGCCGGTCAGGTTACAGCGAACATGGTTCTTGCCGACCACATCGGCTCCCACCACCCTGGCCTGCGGGATGGCGAAGCGGGGCCGTGAATTACCGGCCCCAAACGGGCCGGCCCGATCCAGAGTTTCGACGATATCCGGCGTCGCGCTGGCCGGGTTGAGAATGCCGTCGAACCGTAATGTCCCGACCGGTGGGGTGTCGCCGAGCTGACGCCGGACATGATCGTCGAGATAGGCCGATAGTTCCTCGAGACGGTCCTGTTCCACGGTGAACCCGGCCGCCATGGCATGACCGCCGCCATTGACAAGAAGACCGGTCTGATGCGCTGCAATCACGGCGGGACCCAGCGCGACGCCCCGGACCGATCGCCCGGAGCCCTTGCCGATCCCGTTGTCGATGGCGATCACACAGGACGGGCGGTCGAACCGTTCGCGCAACCGGCCGGCGACGATTCCGATGACCCCGGGGTGCCATCCTTCGTTGGCGACCATGATGATTGCGCGGCCTGCTTCAGCCTGCTTTTCCGCCTGCGCCATGGCGCCTTCCAGGACGCCCTGCTCGATCTCCTGGCGTTCCCGGTTATATTGATCGAGACGAGTGGCCAGGCTGCGCGCTTCGTCGGTGTCGGAGGTGGTCAGCAGCCGGACGCCAAGACCGGAATCCCCTACCCGCCCGCCGGCATTGACCCGCGGACCGAGAATAAAGCCGGCATGGTAGGAATCCAGCGGCCGGTCCACGCCGGCAACATCCGCCAAAGCCGCGATACCCAGATTCTGGCGTGCCGCCATGATCTTCAGCCCCTGGGTGACCAGCGCGCGGTTTACGCCGACCAGGGGCACCACGTCACAGATGGTGCCCAGCGCAACCAGATCCAGCCAGTGCCGCAGATCGGGCTCGCCATGGCCTTCGCCATACCAGTAGGCATCGCGCAGGGCCCGGTTGAGCGCCACAATCAGCATAAACGTTACCCCGACCGCCGCCATCTGGCCGCAGATCGAGCTCTCGTCGATGCGGTTGGGGTTCACGACCAGACAGCCGCCCGGCAACCGGGCTTCGGCCACGTGGTGATCCACGACGATGATATCCAGCCCCTCGGCGATTGCAGCTTCCAGCGGCTCATAGGCGGTGGTGCCGCAATCGACCGTGATGACGACGCTGGCGCCCTGCTCCTTGAGTTTCAGCAGCGCCGGCAGGTTGGGGCCATAACCCTCTTTCTGGCGATCGGGAATATAGACCGGGACCTTGCGGCCGAGGGCGGAGAAAAACCGCACGAGCAGCGCCGAGGACGTCGCGCCATCCACATCGTAATCGCCGAGCACGCCAATGGTCTCGCCCGCATTGATGGCCTGGATGATCCGTTCCACCGCCGGCGCCATATCCAGAAGATGAGCCGGATCGGGAAGCAAATCCCTCAGGGTCGGATTAAGAAAGCTCTCGGCATCATCCAGCCCGACATCCCGTGCCGCCAGAACGCGGGCGACGATGTCGGGCAAATC
>JABJKO010000075.1 GCA_018660305.1 Rhodospirillaceae bacterium | reverse complement strand
GTCGAGGGTGAGTACGAGCTGGACGAATTCTCCGAGGAAGCCCTGTCCCAGGAGGAATACGACCAGCGGCAGGTTCTGACCTGTCAGATGCACGCCCGGTCGGACTGTATCCTCGAATTTTCCTATGAGGCGGGGATCGCGCTTCGCTCCGAACCGCAAAGCTGGGCGTGCAAGGTGGCGGCGGTGGAGAAAGTATCGTCGACAGTGGTCAGGCTCGATATTGCGGCGGACGAAACCGAGCAGGGGCCACCGGCTTTCATGCCGGGACAATATGTCCATCTCAGCATCCCCGGCACCCATGAACAGCGTTCCTATTCCTTCGCCAACGCGCCACACCAGACAGATCTCTACAGCTTCTACATCAAGGTACTGGAGCAGGGGGTGATGAGCGCCTATGTGGGCGAGCGCGCTCAACCCGGTGACAAGATCACCATGACCGGACCGTTCGGCCGGTTCTATCTGCGCGGACCCGAGCGTCCCATCCTCATGGTGGCGGGCGGAACCGGGTTAGCCCCAATGTTGAGCATGTTTGATCACATGATCGAAACCGGCGCGACCAGCCAGCCCGTCCATCTGCTATGCGGCGCCAATGATCCGGCGGAATTGTTTTGTCTCGATGAATTAGCAGCCTATGCCGACAAGGGTCTGACCCTCACAACCGAGTTTGCCGTTGTCGACGGCGCCGATGGCTGGGACGGCACAGTGGGGCATGTGACTCAGATGTTGCGTTCGGAACTGATCGGCGCGGGTGCCGATATTTATCTCTGCGGCCCGCCGCCCATGATCGAAGCCGGGCAGGACTGGCTGAAAGATCAGGGCATTGACGAAAAACTCGTCCACGCCGAAAAATTCCTGCCGAGTTGAACTGCGGAATGACCTCCAACAGCATCATCATCCGTAACGGTACAGTCATCGACGGCACCGGGGCCGACCCGTATGTCGCCGACGTGGCGGTCGCCGATGGACGGATCATCGAGATCGGATCCGATATCACGACCGGTGGGGCGGAGACCATGGATGCTGCCGGCAAGGTGGTGGCGCCGGGTTTCATCGATATCAAGACCCACTCGGACTGGACCTTGCCGCTCATGCCGCAGGCGGAGAGCAAGATCCGTCAGGGCGTGACCACCGAAGTCATCGGCCATTGCGGCTATAGCTGTGCGCCGGCGCTGCCGGGCAAAGTCGAAGCGTTGGCGGAATATCTCAGCCCCAGCGCGCCCTGGCTGACCTTCCGCGAAACCAGCTTTGCCGACTATCTCGCCAATTATCCCGCGCTGTCGGTCAACGCCATCCATCTCATCGGGCACAACACGCTGCGTCTCATGGCCATGGGGATGGAGGACCGCCCGCCGACCCCCGATGAGCTGAGCCATATGACGGCTCTCCTCAAAGAAGGGCTGGCGGCCGGCGCGCTGGGCATGTCGTCCGGCCTGTTCACGGCGCCTGGATCGTTTTCCGAGACCGAGGAGCTTGTGGCGCTGGGCCGGACTCTCGAGTCAGAAAACGCCCGCTATTTCACCCATCTGCGGGACGAAGGCAACACGGTCTATGACTCGGTGCAGGAAACCATGGAATTCGCCGAACAGGTGGGCGTCCATGTGCAGATTGTCCACATGAAGCTGTCCGGTCTCGACAATTGGGGCGGTGCGAAGAAAATCATGCAGATCCTGTCCGACGCACGGGATCGCGGCGTGCGGATCGATTGCGATGTTTATCCCTACACGGCGGCCAGCAACCCGCTGCGCAATCTCATGCCCGCCTGGCTGCAGGAGGGTGGGATTGAGTCCACTCTGGGCCGTCTCGCCAATGCGGACGACCGGGCGCGGCTGCGTGAAGAGGTCGATGCAGAGGGCCTGAACAATTTTGGACGCATTCCTTCGTGGGACGCGGTGCGCATCTCCATCTCGCCCGATCTGCCACAATATGCCGGCCGCACCATTGCCAGCATTGCCGAGGAAAAGGGCACGGACGGCTTCGATGCGGCGCTCGACTACATTCGCGATGATCGTGGCCAGACGAGGGTGCTGGTGGAGTCCATTTCCGAAGACGACGTGCAGGATTTCGTGCGGTCGACCGAGGTGATGGTCGGTTCCGACGGCAATTCCGTCTCGCCGGAAGGCACCACGGGGCAGGGACGCCCGCATCCGCGCTTCTACGGCACCTTCGCCAAGGTTCTTGGCCATTACAGCCGCGATCTCGGGCTGCTGCCGCTGCAGGGGGCGGTTTACAAGATGACCGGTGCGTCGGCCAAGGCGCTGGGCCTCAGGGACCGGGGCGTTCTGAGAGAGGGATTCCGCGCCGATATCACCGTATTCGATCCGGAAACCATCGCCCAGCGCGCCACATACGATGACCCCCACCAGTTCGCCGCTGGAATAGACACGGTTCTGGTCAATGGCGTCGCGACCCTGCAGGGCGGGGATCATACCGGTGCGTTGGCCGGAAAGACTCTTCGGCGACAAACTGATTTCGTCTAACAATTTCCTATATTTGAAGGGGTTAAGACGGGTTGACTTCTCCGCCATAATCCTTATTTTTCCTTTCGGACCAGATTGGTCCTGTATGTCGGAAAAACAGGGATAAGTCCTTGATAAAGCTGAGCCGTTTGGCGGATTACTCCATTGTGCTGATGACCCAACTGGCGGCGCGGCCGGGATCACTGGTGCAGGCGCCCGATATGGCGCTGGTTACCGGCCTGCCGGTACCGACGGTGGCCAAGACGCTGAAGCGTCTGGCGCAGGCCGGGCTGGTTGAATCCCAGCGCGGTACCAAGGGCGGCTATGTCCTGGTGCGCGATGCCGAGGATATTCCGGTAACGGAGATAATCGCGGCGGTGGACGGCCCCATTGCCCTGACCGATTGTACGGTGGAATCAGACGGTGTGTGCGACATCGAGGCCCTGTGCCCGACACGCACAAACTGGAAAAAGATCAACGAGGCGGTTGTCGGTGCATTGCGCGATATTTCGCTTGCCGATATGACACCGCAGATGGCGCCGTTCGTGCCACATCGGCCCTATGAGCCGGCCGGAACAAGTGCGGCGGGGGAATAGGCACATGGCCGAGATCGCCCCCGAAACCGTCGAGCAGGTCGCTGAAAGCAGCGAATACAAATACGGTTTCTCGACCGAAATCGAGACCGAATTCGCGCCTAAAGGGCTGAACGAGGACATCGTCCGGTTTATCTCGGCCAAGAAGAACGAGCCGCAATGGCTGCTCGACTGGCGGCTCGAGGCGTATAAGCTGTGGCTCGAAATGGACGAGCCCAATTGGGCGCTGGTGGATTTCCCCGCCATCGATTATCAGGATTCCTATTACTACGCGGCGCCCAAGTCCGATGAGGACGCGCCCAAGAGCCTCGATGAGGTCGACCCCAAACTGCTGGAGACTTACGAGAAGCTCGGCATTCCGTTGCATGAGCGCGCCATCCTGGCCGGTGTGGCGGTGGATGCGGTGTTCGACAGCGTGTCCGTCGCGACGACGTTCAAGGACAAGCTGGAGGAGGCGGGAGTCATCTTCAGCTCCATCAGCGAGGCGGTGCAGGAGCATCCCGAACTGATCCGCAAATATCTCGGCAGCGTGGTGCCGCAGGCCGATAATTTTTATGCGACCCTCAATTCGGCGGTGTTCAGCGATGGCACCTTTGTCTACGTGCCCAAGGGCGTGCGCTGCCCCATGGAGCTGTCGACTTACTTCCGGATCAACGCGGCCATGACCGGCCAGTTCGAACGCACGCTAATCGTCGCCGATGAAGGCTCCTATGTCAGCTATCTGGAAGGCTGTACGGCGCCCATGCGCGACGAGAACCAGCTTCATGCCGCCGTGGTTGAGCTGATTGCCCATGACGATGCGGAGATCAAATATTCGACGGTGCAGAACTGGTATCCCGGCGATGAGAACGGCAAGGGCGGGATCTATAATTTCGTCACCAAACGCGGCGCCTGCCGCGGCCGTAATTCCAAAATTTCCTGGACCCAGGTGGAGACCGGCTCGGCCATCACCTGGAAATATCCCAGCTGCATCCTCGAAGGCGACAATTCGGTGGGCGAGTTTTATTCGGTGGCGCTGACTAATAATTACCAGCAGGCCGATACCGGCACCAAGATGATCCATATCGGCCGTAATACGTCGAGCACTATCATTTCCAAGGGTATCTCGGCCGGTCATGGCCAGAATACCTATCGCGGGCTGGTCAAGGTTCTGGGCAGCGCCGAGGGCGCCCGCAATTACACCCAGTGCGATTCGTTGCTGATCGGCGATACCTGCGGCGCCCATACGGTGCCCTATATCGAGACCGGCAACCCGTCGGCTCAGGTGGAACATGAGGCGACCACATCGAAGATCAGCGAGGACCAGCTTTTCTACGTCATGCAGCGTGGGCTGTCGGCGGAGGATGCCGTAGGGCTTATTGTGAATGGCTATTGCAAGGAAGTCCTGAAGGAACTGCCCATGGAATTCGCGGTTGAGGCGCAGAAACTGCTGGCCGTCAGCCTCGAAGGCAGCGTCGGTTAGGCTCAGGACTCAAGAGGAACAGAGTAAGAATGCTTTCCATCAAAAACCTTCACGCCACTGTCGGCGGCAAGGAAATTTTATGCGGTATCGATCTCGAGATTGCCGCTGGCGAAGTACACGCCGTCATGGGGCCCAACGGGTCGGGCAAGAGCACGTTGTCCTACGTGTTGTCGGGACGCGAAGGTTATGACGTGACCGAGGGCGAGATAATCTACCAGGGCAAGAATTTGCTCGATCTGGACATCCACGAACGGGCCGGCGAAGGCATCTTCCTGGCCTTTCAGTATCCGGTGGAGATTCCCGGCGTATCCACCATGAATTTCCTGCGGACAGCGCTTAACTCGGTGCGGCGCTACCGGGGCGAGGATGAAATATCGGCCGTCGATTTCCTCAAGCTGGTACGGGCAAAAGCCAAATCGCTCCATATGGACGAAAAGCTGCTGCAACGCCCGGTCAATGTCGGGTTTTCCGGCGGTGAAAAGAAGCGCAACGAAGTGCTCCAGATGTCCCTGCTGGAGCCGAGCCTTTCCGTTCTCG
>JABJKO010000096.1 GCA_018660305.1 Rhodospirillaceae bacterium | reverse complement strand
TTTCCCCTCCGCCGCCAGGATCACCGCCCGGACATCTCCCCGATCCGCGATTTCCCGTAACCGGTCATCAAGTACCGAGATCATGTGATCATCAAACGCGTTATGCCGCTCCGGCCGGTTGAGGGTCAGATGGGCAATGCCGTTATCGACGGAGAGGTTTACAGAATCCGGCGGGTTCATCTCTTATGGCCTCTGTAATTCACCCGCACCTGTGTGATTTGTCCGCGCGCCTCCCGGCGCGTATACCCCCCACCCTCACCCTCCCCCTCAAGGGGGGAGGGAATTAACTTTAACCACTCGCCACCCCTTAACCCCCTCCCCCTTGAGGGGGGAGGGTTGGGGTGGGGGCGATCGCTCGATGATTGCGTCGGAAGAGTCAAAACAGGCCTTTCACATCCGGAAGACACCAAATTTGGTGTCTTCGATGGGGGCGTTGAGGGCGGCGGACAGGGCCAGCCCGAGAACCCGGCGGGTGTCGGCCGGCTCGATGATGCCGTCGTCCCACAGCCGCGCGGTGGCAAAATATGGGCTGCCCTGCGCTTCATAGCGGTCGCGGATTGGTGCCTTGAAGGCTTCCTCCTCTTCCTCCGGCCAGCTCTTACCCTGCCCTTCGAGGGCATCGCGCTGGACGGTGGCGAGGACGCTGGCAGCCTGTTCGCCGCCCATCACCGAGATGCGCGCGTTGGGCCAGGCGAACAGGAACCGTCCGCCATAGGCGCGGCCGCACATGGCGTAATTTCCGGCCCCGAAGCTGCCGCCGATGATGACGGTGAGTTTGGGGACCTGGGCGCAGGCGACGGCGGTCACCATCTTGGCGCCGTCCTTGGCGATGCCGCCGGCCTCATAACGCTGGCCGACCATGAAGCCGGTAATGTTCTGCAGAAAGATCAGCGGGATCTTGCGCTGGCAGCAGAGCTCGACAAAATGCGCGCCCTTGAGGGCGGATTCGGAAAAAAGGATGCCGTTATTGGCGATAATCCCCACCGGCCGTCCATAAAGCCGGGCGAAACCGCACACCAGCGTAGTGCCGTAGCGCTTCTTGAATTCCTCGAACTCACTGTCATCCACCAGCCGGGCGATGATCTCATGTATCTCGAAGGGCTGGCGGCTGTCATCGGGGATCAGCCCGCCGATCTGTCCGGCATCATAGCGCGGTTCCTTGGCGCCGTTCAGACCGTCGTGAGGGTCGGTGGCGAGAGGGATGGAGGCAACGATGCGGCGCATGGTCTCCAGCGCCTCCTCGTCATTTTCCGCCAGGTGATCGGCGACACCGGAGATCCGTGTGTGCACATCGGCGCCGCCGAGATCTTCGGCGCTGACAATTTCGCCTGTCGCCGCTTTGACCAGCGGCGGGCCGCCGAGAAAGATGGTGCCCTGCCCGCGCACGATGATGCATTCGTCCGACATGGCCGGCACATAGGCGCCACCCGCCGTGCAGGACCCCAACACTGCGGAAATTTGCGGAATACCGGCGGCTGACAGCCGCGCCTGATTGTAAAAAATACGGCCGAAATGATCGCGGTCGGGAAACACCTCGTCCTGCAGCGGCAGGAACGCACCGCCGCTATCGACCAGATACAGACAGGGCAGGCGATTTTCAAACGCCACGTCCTGAGCTCTCAGATGTTTTTTGACGGTCAGCGGGTAGTAAGTCCCGCCCTTGACCGTTGCATCATTGGCGATGACGACGCATTCCCGGCCGGCGACGCGGCCGATACCGGTCAGAATGCCCGCCGCCGGAACCGGATCGTCATAGACGCCATCGGCGGCCAGCGGCGACAGCTCGAGGAAAGGCGTGTCGGGATCCAGCAGCCGGCGGATTCGGTCGCGCGGCAGCAGCTTGCCGCGTTTCGTATGACGCTCGCGTGCTTTTTCGTTACCCCCTTCGGCGGCGGCACCGGACCGCTCCCGCAATTCATCAAGCAATGCCTGCATGAATTCGGCATTGCGCTTGAAACGATCGCATTCGGTATCGACGGAACTGGTGAGAACGGACATGGCGGGCAGTCCTTTACGCGAACCGCTCGACGGCAATGGCCGTGGCTTCGCCGCCGCCGATACACAGCGAGGCAACGCCGCGCTGTAGATCGTATTTTTCAAGAGCGGCCAGCAGGGTCACCATGATGCGCGCGCCCGAGCAGCCGATGGGATGACCCAGCGCGCAGGCCCCGCCATGCACATTGACCTTGTCATGGGGAATATCCAGATCACGCATGGCCGCCATGGTCACCACGGCAAAGGCCTCGTTAATTTCAAACAGATCGACACTATCGGCTGTCCAGCCAACGCGGTCGAGCAATGTGCGCATGGCGCCGATGGGCGCGGTGGTGAATTTCGGGGGCGCGTCGGCATGGGAGGCCTGGCCGACAATGGCGGCCAGGGGCCGCGCCCCGCGTTTCTCCGCGTCGGACCGGCGCATGAGAATAAGCGCGGCGGCGCCATCGGAAATGGAACTGGCATTGGCCGCCGTAATGGTCCCGTCTTCGCGAAAGGCAGGCTTCAGTTGCGGAATTTTATCGGGCCGTGCATTGGCCGGGCCTTCATCGGACGTTATCTCGGTGGATGCGCCCCGGCTTTTGACCTCGAAGGGTGCGATCTCCGCCGCGAAGCTGCCCTCGGCGGCGGCGCGGCCGGCCCGGTCCAGCGACGTCAGGGCAAAATCATCCTGCTGCTCGCGGGTAAACTGATAGGCCGAAGCCGTATCCTCGGCGAACTCGCCCATCAGACGGCCGGGATCATAGGCATCCTCCAGACCATCGACGAACATGTGGTCCAGCAGTTTTCCATGGCCAAGCCGGTAACCCTGGCGCGCCCGGTCCAGCAGATAAGGCGCGCGGGACATATTCTCCATGCCGCCGGCCAGTACTATTTCCGCCGATCCGGCCGCGATGGCATCATGGCCGAGCATCACCGCCTTCATGCCCGACCCACAGACCTTGCTCACCGTGGTGCAGGGCACCGAGTCCGGCAGGGCCGCACCAAGCGCCGCCTGACGCGCCGGCGCCTGACCGACACCGGCCGGCAGCACGCACCCCATAAAGACTTCGTCGATGGAATCCGGTTTCAGGGCGGCATGATCGAGCGCGGCACCGATCGCATGCGCCCCGAGCGCCGGCGCACTGACCGAAGATAGCGCGCCCTGAAAACCGCCCATGGGGGTGCGGCGCGCACCGGTAATGACGATGGGATCTTTTGAATTGTCCGCGGCGGCCATCACCGGTTCTCCCTGGACAACTCGCGGCCGATGAGCATACGGCGGATTTCCGAGGTGCCGGCGCCGATCTCATAGAGCTTGGCATCGCGCAGCAGCCGCCCGACCGGAAATTCGTTGGTGTAGCCGTTGCCGCCCATGGCCTGGATGGCCTGCAGCGCCATCTGGGTTGCGCTTTCGGCGGAGAACAAAATGGCGCTGGCGGCATCCTTGCGGGTGGCAGTGCCTTCATCGCAGGCCCGGGCCACGGCATAGACATAGGCGCGGCTCGCGTTGAGCGCGGTATACATGTCGGCCATCTTGCCCTGCATCAACTCGAAATCACCTATGGGCTGATCGAACTGGGTCCGTTCGTTCACATAGGGCAGAGCCGCATCGAGACAGGCCTGCATGATGCCGAGCGGACCACCGGCCAGCACGATGCGTTCTATATCGAGCCCGCTCATCAGGATCGCGACACCCTCCCCTTCGGCACCGAGCACGTTGTCGGCGGGTACCTTGCAATCCTCGAACACCAGTTCGCAGGTGTTGGAGCCCCGCATGCCCAGCTTGTCCAGCTTCTGCGCGGTCGAAAATCCGGCGAAGGATTTTTCCACCAGAAAGGCGGTGAGATCGCGACGGTCCTCCACCGGACCGGTCTTGGCATAGACCACCAGCGTATCAGCATCGGGACCGTTGGTGATCCACATTTTGTTGCCATTGAGAATATAACTATCGCCGTCCTTCACGGCGCGGGTGCGCATGGAAAGTACATCGGAGCCGGCACCGGTCTCGCTCATGGCCAATGCACCGACTGCTTTGCCGGACACGAGCGCGGGTAGATATTTCTGTTTTTGCGAATCGCTGCCATAGCGCACGACCTGGTTCATACAGAGGCTGGTATGGGCGCCATAGCTCAGACCCACAGAGGCGGAGGCCCGGCTGATCTCCTCCATGGCGACGGTCAGCGCCAGATAGCCCATATCCGTCCCGCCATAGGCTTCCGGCACCGTGATGCCGAGCGCGCCCAGCGCGCCGAGCTTTTCCCAGAGGTCGGGCGGAAATTCATTGTCGTGATCGATGGTGGCCGCACGCGGTGCTATTTCGTCCGCGGCAAAAGCCGCAACGGAGTCACGCAGCATATCGGCGGTCTCGCCAAGGCCGAAATCCAAGGTGCCAACCCTCTCGGCAGTTAAAGCGTCTGTATCATAGCTATTTACGTGATTAGTATTTTATTAACGTCAAACCGGCAAACGGCCGTCACGTCCTCCGACGCCTTAACCCTGTACCGAAACAGTCCTCTGTCGGAAAATTTTACAAAGTGCGGAAAACCCCCGAGTGCAACTGCCGTAAGTCGCCGAAAAACAACGGTTTACCTATTTGGCACGGTTCTTGCATAGACAGGGTAGGAACAGATTCAGCTCCGACGGGTTGTTGAACGGGGCGCTTAGAGAGAACCCGTCATTTGGCAAGGAGCAATAGCTATGCCGAAATTCAAACACCTACTTGCCGCCGCGGCGGTATCCGCGCTGACCCTGGCGAGTGTTTCATCCGCTAACGCTGCAATTATGGTCGATCCTGGACCGAATATTTCCACGGTAACCGAACTCACCTTCACCGTGATGCCAGGTGATATTGTCAATAACGGCTTCGACGTCGAATTCGACAACATGAAGCACGTGGAACTGCTATTTCCGACGACTATCGATATTCTCGTGCCGCCACCCGGGACAATCCCGCCAGGGAGTTTCGGATTTTATTTTGGCACTTTCTATCTCACCGACGAATTTCATAACGAACTTCTCGGAACAAGCCGTTCATTCATAGCGCAAGCAGGAGCTCCAACGACACTCCTCGGCGCACCCTTCGATCCTATAATTTTCCACGATTTTCATTTCGAATTTGATCAGCCTGTGAATCCCAATGATCCCAACGATCCACTGGAGCTGCCCATGGCCCCGTTCGAGGTTACGATCTTCTTCAATGATGGGAATAAAGGACCGGTTGTTGGATTGTGGGGTATTCCTGAACCGGGCACCCTCGCAATTTTCGGCCTCGGCCTTTTAGGTCTTGGCCTGATACGGCGTCAAAAACGAGCTGCTTAATCTCCTGCAACAGCTCTCACTGAACGGCGGTCCTTTGCGGGACCGCCGTTTTTTTTACGGGAAAGACCAAAACACCCTGTCAGCCACCATAGAAGACGTTATCGCCGAGCTCACGCATATGGAGGATCGCATCATCCGGCCGGCCGTCGATATTCCCGCCATGGGCATCCACTGCTTCGCCGATCACGATATGATGATCGCCGCGCTCGACGATCTCGGCGACTTTGAATTCGACACAGGCCGGCGCGCTTTGCAGGATCGGCGATCCGGTGGAGCCATCGCGATAGGCCTCGCCGCTTATTTTGCCGTCTTCGACGTCGGCTGGTTTGAAGAATGTAAAAGCCGCACCCTGCTGGCCCTTGCCAAGACAATTGAGCGCGAAACTGCCGGCTTTTTTCAAGGTCGCATAGGCGCCGGAATCCGCCTTCACACCGATCGCCACCAGCGGCGGATCGAACGAGGTTTGCGTTACCCAGTTGACGGTCGCCGCCGCAATGTCATCACCTGCCTTGGCGGTCAGGACATAGATCCCGTAGGGGATCATGCGAAGTGCCATTTTCTTCTTGTCTGAATCCATAGTCTTTTCCCTTCAAATTTTTCCCTGCCACAGACTATCAAAGGTTCTGTCTTCTCTCAATCGGTTGGCTGGTTGCGTGATCGCGCATCGACCGTCACACTTCGCGTCCCTTGACGTGAGAAAACAAGCATGACGACAGAAGCAGAGAGCGCACCGAAAACGAATTCGATCCAGCCCTGGGCACGCACCACATGGCGCTGCCTGGCGGCATTCATGACCTTTGCCGCGCTGTTGTGGAATATGGACTTCCTGGAATGGTTCGGATTCGCCTTCGTCCAGGAGCAGTATTACGCCTTTATCCTCGCGCTCTCCCTGGCCGTGGTATTTCTCTCGGTCCGGATCAATCGGGCGGAGGAGAGCTATGTACCCTGGTACGATTTCGTGCTCGTCGTGATCTCACTGGTCGTCCTGCTGTATATTTCGGTCAACTTCCTGCATCTGCGTGAATTCGGTCTGGGTGAAAGCACGAAACTGGCCATTACGCTGGGCGCCATCGTCATGGTGCTGGTCATCGACGGGCTGCGCCGTTCGGCCGGCTACGTCATGCTGCTGGTGGCGGCGGTGTTCATCCTCTATTCGATGGTGGGACATCTGGTTCCTGGCCAGCTCGTGGGCACGAAGGTCCAGCTCTGGCAGCTGGCTATCAATATGGGATTCAACCCCAACGCCCTGTTCGGTATCCCGCTTCAGGTGGGTACCACCATCGTCATCATGTTCATCCTGTTCGGCAATCTGCTCATGAAAGCAGGCGGTGGCAAATTCTTCACCGATCTGGCCATGGCCACCGTCGGACGGCGGCGCGGCGGCGCGGCGAAGGTATCGGTCGTGGCCTCGGCGCTGTTTGGCACCGTATCCGGCACGGCCGTCTCCAATGTGGTCACCACCGGCATCATCACCATCCCGCTGATGCAGCGCGGTGGCTACAAGGCGACCCACGCCGGCGCCATCGAAGCCATCGCCTCAACCGGTGGGCAGTTCATGCCGCCGATCATGGGCGCGGCGGCCTTCCTGATGGCGGAAATGCTCGAGATCCCCTACGCCGAAATCGTCGTCGCGGCCATTGTGCCGTCGCTGTTGTATTACTTTGCCGTGTTTATCCAGGTGGATCTGATTGCCGCCCGGGATGACATTCAGTTTGTCGATCTTGAGGTGTCGCGCACCAGCGATGTTTTGCGCGACGGGTGGCATTTCATCGTCCCGTTCGCGGTGCTGATCTATACCCTGTTCGAACTTAATCTGCCGCCGCAACGGGCCGCGATTTATTCCTCCGCTTCCCTGGTTATCGCGTTCTTCAAGCCCTATCGCGGTGAAAGGCTGCAGATCTCGCAACTGTTCGACGTCTTCTGCAATACCGGAAGGGTCGTCATCGAGCTTCTGATGATCACCGCGACCGCCGGCTTCGTGATCGGCATTCTTAATCTCACCGGCCTCGGTTTCGCCCTCACCATCGCGCTCACCAGCCTCGCCGGCGAGAGCCTGATCGTGCTGCTGCTGATCAGCGCGGTGATCTGCATCGTTCTCGGCATGGGCATGCCGACGCTGGCCATCTATGTACTGCTCGGCGCGCTGATCGCACCGGCCATCGTCGAAGCGGGAGTGGCGCCTATCCCGGCCCATCTGTTCATTCTCTATTTCGGCATGATGTCGATGATCACCCCACCCATTGCGCTGGCGGCCTTTGCGGCAGCCACCCTGACCAAGGCCAACCCCATGACCACCGGGTTTGTCGCCATGAAATTCGGCTGGACGGCTTATTTCGTGCCTTTCCTGATGGTCTATTCGCCGACACTCATATTGATCGGCGAGCCAGCGGACATCGTGATCAATGTCACCACAGCCATTGTCGGAACATATTACGCCTCACTGGCGGTGGTCGGATATCTGGGACGGCCACTGAACCCGCTGTTGCGGATCCTTATGGCTGCCGCCGGGCTTGCCGCCATGCTGCCATACGAGATTTTCGCCGAGGCCGCGATGATCAATATCGCGGGTGTGAGCCTTGGCGCCGCCATAATTGCCTATGAGTATTTCGCGGCGCGCGGATCGGCGGTTCGCGCGGAAGGATCGTGACGGGTTCCAACTTAGTGATTAGAGTGGATAAACTTTCATAACCAAACGTCATATGAAACGAGGGAAATTTTGATGAACAAAATTACATTTGCCATGGTGGCCACAGGGGTCATCGCCATGACCGCGCCGGCCTTTGCGCAGGTCGCGGTGTTCGCAACCAATCCGCAGGGAAGCCTCGGCTATCGCACCGGTATCGCGGTCGCCAAGACTGTCACCGCCAAGGCGCCGGGCGTCACCGGCCGGCCTCAGCCCATGGGCGGGTCGACCACCTATATCCCCATCGTCAATCGCGGCGAGGTGGATTTCGGATTTTCCAACGGCATGGAAACGCTTTACGCCTATAAGGGCATCGGGACTTTCAAGGGCCGCCCGCATCCCAACCTTCGGATGGTGGGACGCATGTTCCCGCTGCGTACTGGCATTGCGACGGTGACCGATTTCGGCGCCCGCTCGATCCATGATCTCAAGAAGCTGGCGGGCAAGAGGATCACCTCTAAATACACCTCGCTCAGCATCATTGAGATCTTTATCGAAGGTGCGCTGGCCAACGGCAATGTGTCCTATAGCGACTTCAAGAAAGTCCCTGTGTCCGGTTTCGCCAAGGGTATCTTCGCGCTCGGCGAAGGCAAGACGGATATCAGCTGGATCAGCCTGGGCTCCGGCGCCGGCCGTAAGGTCAACACCCAGCTCCGCAAGCGGGGCGGGTTTGTCTATCTGGATATGGACACGTCGCCGGCAGGAATCGCCCGGTTCAAGAAACACAT
This sequence comes from Rhodospirillaceae bacterium, assembly GCA_018660305.1. The sequence continues at coordinate 8,128 of JABJKO010000096.1, read as the reverse complement.
GCCGGCAGCCGATATCGTGCTTGAATCAAACACCAAGATGCCCGGCATCATGAAGCCCACCAACATCGTCCAGATCGACTATGTCCTGTTCACCCATAAGGGCATGAACGAAGAGACGGTCTATAAGGTCACCAAGGCGCTGGCGCAGAACAAGAAGCATCTCGCCAAATCCATGGGGGCGTTCAATCGCCTGAAACCGGAAACCTTCGGCGAGCCCACCATGGCGCCATACCATCCCGGCGCGCTCCGGGCGCTCAGGGAACTGGGAATCAAAATCGGCAAATAGCCGACCGCCACACCGCGATCACACAAACGGCGGTCCCTCGGGGCCGCCGTTTTCTTATGAACTCAGGTGAGCGCAGCGCAGGCCCGTTGGATGCGTTGGCACGCATCGGTCAGCACTTCGTCCGACGTGGCGTAGGAAATGCGGAAATAGGGCGAGAGGCCGAAGGCCGCCCCCTGTACCACCGCGACGCCTTCGGTATCCAGCAGGTAGGTCACGAAATCCGTGTCGTTCTCGATCACCGTGCCGTCCGGCGTTTTCTTGCCGATCACACCGGCGCAGCTGGGATAGACATAGAACGCACCCTCCGGCGTGCGGCAGGTGATGCCGGTGGCCTGGTTGAGCATGGAGACCACCAGATCGCGCCGGCCTTTGAAAGCCGCGATCCAATCCGGGAGGAAATCCATCGGCCCGTTGAGCGCCGCGGTCGCCGCCGCCTGGCTGATGGACGAGGTATGAGTGGTGCTCTGCGATTGCACCACGTTCATGGCCTTGATCAGATCAAGGGGACCCGCACCATAGCCGACCCGCCAGCCGGTCATGGAAAACACCTTGGAATGGCCGTTGATGGTCAGGGTGCGGTCGTAGAGCCCGGGCTCCACCTGCGCCGGCGTAAAGAACTTGAATTCGTCATAGACCACATGTTCATACATATCGTCGGTCAGCAGCCACACATTGGGGTGACGCATCAGAACATCGGTCAATGCCTTGAGCTCGTCACGCCCGTAGGCGCCGCCCGACGGATTGCTCGGTGAGTTGAGCATAAGCCATTTGGTCATGGGCGTGATCGCCGCCTCAAGCTGGTCGGCGGTAATTTTAAAACCGTTCTCTTCCGCGCCCTCGACAAATACCGGCGTGCCTTCGGCAAGCGCCACCATATCCGGATAGGACACCCAGTAAGGCGTCGGAATGATCACCTCGTCGCCGGGGTCAAGGGATGCCATGAAGGCGTTATAGATGACCTGCTTACCGCCACAGCCGACGGTGATCTGGTTGGGCTCATAAGCGAGGTCATTGTCGCGCTTGAGCTTGTCGCAGATGGCCTGGCGCAGCGCCAGGGTGCCCGGTACCGGCGTGTATTTCGTGTCACCGGCCCGCAAGGCCGCGATGGCCGCCTCCTTGATGTGATCGGGCGTATCGAAATCGGGCTCGCCGGCGCCAAGTCCGATGATATCCCGGCCTTCGGCCTTAAGTTCGGCAACCCTGCCGGTGAGCGCATTGGTAGCGGACGGCTTGATACGTGACAGCCGCGAAGCGATGATCGACATCGATCCAAACCTATTTTTGAGATGTCCAAAAACCGCGGCACAGTACTGCCGCGCCATCGCCACTTCAATAAATTACCGCCCCTGACCGGCAATTAATCTGTGGATATTTCAGCCGCCGGGCCGCATTGCCACGGAATTGCCCCATTGGGGGCATGAGCCCGCCCCATTTGGTCTGTTTTCTGCCACGCGTCCAAATTGTCCATTCACAGGGGGGCCTTATGGTAGCGACCATTTCCAAGTCACGGAGCATCGTTCTTTGCCTTATGGCGCTGGTCTATGCGTCAACCGCCTCGGCCAAGGCGACGCTGGTGGGCATCAATGACGTCAAGGGCGGCACGTTGCTGTTCGCCACAAAGACGCCGGGGCGTCACATACCGGCGCCGTTGCTGGCAACCGACGTGGAGATCCATGTCAGCGGTCCCATCGCGCGCGTGAAAGTCCGCCAGAAGTTCCTTAATCCCTCCAGGCACTGGCTCGAGGGCCGCTATGTGTTTCCCCTGCCGCAGCAATCGGCGGTCCATCACATGATCATGCGCGGCAAGGGGATGGAAATCATCGCCGAGATCAAGGAGAAGGAAGCCGCCCGCAAGATTTACCGGCAGGCACAGCAAAGCGGCCGCCGCGCCGCCTTGATCGAACAGCGCCGGCCCAACATTTTCACCACCAGCGTCGCCAATCTGGCACCCGATGGCACCATCGAGGTGGAAATCAACTATCTGCAGCAGGTCCGGTACGACCATGGCCGGTTTCATCTGCGGTTCCCCATGGTCGTCGCGCCGCGCTATACACCGCGCGGCCCGGTTCGGATGGTCAACACCCCCGGCGACGGTGCGCCGCCAATTCCGCGACCGGGCCAACCTCTTCCAAAATCGCCGGTGCTTCATCCCGATGAGGGCAAGATCAATCCGGTGCGGCTGCGGGTCAGACTCGATGCGGGTGTCAGGCTGGCCGCGCTGGAGAGCCCCCACCATGCCATCGTGGCAAGCGACTGGAAGGATGGGATAAGCGAGATCACCCTGGCCGGCGGGGTAAAGGCGGCCGACCGCGACTTCGAGCTGATCTGGACACCCCGACCCAGCGCGCAACCCACCGTGTCCCTGTTTCAGGAACGGGTGGGCGAGGACGCGTTCGTGCTCGCCATGGTGTTGCCGCCCGAACAGGATCAGGCACCGGCGCCACAACCCCGCGACGTGATCTTCGTTCTCGATAAATCCGGCTCCATGGCCGGCGCTTCAATACGTCAGGCGCGGGCGGCGCTGAGTTTCGCGCTGGGCCGGCTAAAACCGCAGGACCGTTTTAACGTGCTGCGTTTCGCTAACCAGACCGACGCTGTATTCGAAGGATTACGAACGGTCTCTCGCGAATCCCAACGCCTGGCGGTTCATTTCGTCAATCAGACTCAGGCCAACGGCGGCACCAACATGCGTCCGGCCCTGCTGAGAGCGTTGAGCGGCAGTCCGGCAGACGGTCGGCTACGCCAGATCGTGTTCCTGACCGATGCGGCCATCGGCAACGAAGCGGCGCTATTCGACGAAATCGCCGGTCGGATCGGCGAACAGCGTTTGTTCACCGTCGGAATCGGCAGCGCGCCTAACAGCTATTTCATGCAGCGCGCCGCCGAACTGGGCCGCGGCAGCTTCACCTATATCGGCAATACCCAGAAGGTGGGCGAGCAGATGCGCACCCTGTTCCGCAAGATCGAAAGCCCCATGGCCACCGGACTATCGGCCATGTGGATCGGGTTTGCGGCCGGGGATCGTCACATCGATGCCTATCCCGCGCGATTGCCCGATCTCTATGCCGGCGAGCCCGTCATCATGGCCGCCCGTATCAAGGGTGCCGCGGAAACATCGTCGAACGCCGTCCTGGTTCTGTCCGGCAGGATTGGCGGCCATCCCTGGCAGAAAACCATCGATCTGTCGCAGGCACGGCGCGCCGCTGGCGCCGGGACGATCTGGGGACGCGCCCGCATAAAGGATCTGATGATGTCGCTGCACCACGGTGCCGCGCCCGACTCGGTCCGCCGCGCCGTGACCGCCACCGCGCTGCGGCACAAAATTGTCAGCCGCTATACCAGCCTGATCGCCATCGAGAAAAAAATAACCCGCCCCGCCGACGAGCCGATCTACCCGCGCCATATACCGCGCAATCTGCCCAACGGGTGGGAATTCGACAAAGTCTTCGGAGACGTGATCAAGACCAAAGCGGCGGCGCGTGATCCCGGCGCGCCGCCGCCCGCTGCCACCCCGCCACAACTGCGCAAGAAAGCAGCGCTGCGGCAGCGCACGGGCCGGGCAAACAGCGCTCTGGTCAGCCGGGCGCCCACGGCGATGGCCTCACAGCGGAAAAGCGCCCGGCAATACGCCGCGGCGGCGCCAATCCCCGGACAGGGACAGGCTGTAAGACTGCCGGCCGGCAGCACCTCGGCTACGATTAACCTGCTGGTGGGAATCATCGCGTTGCTCGCCGGTGTCATCGTGATGCGCCGGCGGCGCACCCTGTGATCGGGAACCGTCTCCCGCTCATCGCCAGCGCCGGATTGATCTGTCTTGGATTATGGCAACTGGCGGAAGGCGGCTGGATCCACGCCAAAGCCGCGCTGGCCAGCCATTTGATGGGTAATGCCTGGGCCGAAACCCTGGAGGGCGCCTCCGAGGTCCGGCCCTGGCCGTGGGCCGACACCTGGCCCGTCGCCCGCCTTCGTTTTACCAGCCTCAAGCGTGAACTGCCCGTCCTGGCGGGCGCAAGCGGCTCCAGCCTGGCATTCGGCGCCGGTCACCTCGACGGCACCGCCCTGCCGGGCATGCCGGGCACTAGTGTCATCGCCGGTCACCGTGACACCAGCTTCACCTTTCTCGGCGGCCTGAAGGATGGCGATCCGATCTCGGTACAAGGCCGCGATGGAAAATGGCGCGGCTACCGTATCGTCCACACCGCCGTCGCCGATGCCCGTCTGCCGTGGCGGACACCCTCCCTCGACAAAGGCAAGTCAGCCATCACCCTGGTCACCTGCTGGCCGCTCGACGCCATCGTCCCGGGCGGACCAATGCGGTACGTGGTCTATGCAGAACAGGTCCAGTAGAGCATAGCTTATCTCTGCTCCGCCTCGATGCGCTCGTCCAGCAGCCTGCGGGCCTGAAGGACCCCGGCGTCGGCGTTGATATCGATGATGGGTTTGTTGGCGGGGGCGCGGTCCATTCGGTCCTGCTGCATTTCGATGATGATCACGTCCTCGCCGAACGCGGTCTTGGTGGCGGTGGCGAGCCTGTTGGTCAGATCGTCCTCGTCGAGCCGGAAATTGCGCGCGTGATGCCAGAAATAATGGGTGGAGGTTTCGGTCTCCGGCGTCAGCGTGTGATTTGAATACATCTCCACTCCCTGGCTGCGGTCGCCGTCGGGCGCCCCGCTGCCCGCCACGGCGCATCCCACATCGATCATGAAGTGAGACGGCTCCTGATACTGGATCATCTGCCAGCGATCCACCTTGCCCTCGAACCCGCCCACCAGCTTGAACATGGGGGGCGCCGGCTCGTCGAAGATCCACCGGTCCACGTGCACTTTGTCGTCATCGCGCCGCACTTTTACGGGAAAGTTGGCGACATTGTCGGTGCCCAGGGTGGTGGCGTGCACATAGGCCACATGGGACAGATCCAGCAGATTGTCGATCAGCAGCCGGTAGCTGCCCTTGACATAGAAATAGTCGCCGACCGACACCCATTCGGGATCGTCGTTCCAGTGATAATCGGGAATCAGCGCCTCGTCGGCTTGGGCGGCATCGCCCATCCAGATCCACACATAGCGCCACTTTTCCGCCACCGGATAGGATTTGACCCTGGCGCCGGGCGGCACCTGGGTCTGACCGGGCACATGGACACAGGCGCCGGCGCTATCATATCGCAAACCGTGATAGGGACACTGGAGGCAGCCGTCTTCCACGGTGCCCAGCGACAGGGGCATAAAGCGGTGCGCGCAGGCATCCTCCAGCGCCGCGACCTTTCCGTCCTTAGCGCGAAAGAACGCGATGGGCTCATCCATGATGGTCCGGCCCACGGGCCCGTCATCCAGTTCCCGCGCCCAGGCGGCGACATACCAGCGATTGCGAAGATACATGATTCGTTTCGTCTCATTACGGTTTTGGTGAAATGATATTAGCGGAAAAAATTAATCCTGCGCACCATTGCTCTATGGGGCGGATAACTGCGGCAAATCCATTGCCGTTCAGACAGAAAAATTCGGCGGGCTGAAAAAATTCTTATCCCGTCACTGGTAACTCACGAACTCGTTACCAATATCAAAAATTGCAGACCGTACCAGAGAGGGTCGATCATGACATTCATCAAAACTGGCCCTGCATCGCAACCCTCCTCGTCGGTTTCTGCGACGACCGTCCCATACGCGCGGGCGGAACCACTCAGGAGGTCTAAATGCTAACCCACTCATACAGCTACACGGATTGTCTCGACAACGCGATCAAGAGCGCCTGGACCGTGGATGATTGTTTCCAGGGCCGCGACTTCAATTTCTCCAAACGCTTCCTTCCCGACCGGATCGCCGGCGTGGGCGACATTTCCTGTCTCGATGAAGACGAGAAGATGAAGTTCAACCAGATCCGCGGCAACAGCTATTGCCACATATTCGCTTTTGTCGAGGAATACATCATTCCCATGGTCATGGACCATGCCCGCAAGGACGTCTATGGCGACGAAACCAGATTGCGCTACCTTCTTCAGTTCGCCGGCGACGAAACCAAGCATCAGGCAATGTTCAAACGGGCGATGGACCAGATCGAATCCGGCTTCGGGGTTTCCTGCGGCGTCATTCCGGGACGAGAGGCCGTGGCCGAGGTAGTGCTCGGCAAGTCGCCTCTGACCGCGCTGTTGCTGACCAGCCTGATCGAATGGTTCACCCAGCAACATTATCTCGAACACGTGCGCGAGGATTCCGATCTCGACGTGCTGTTCCGCGATATGCTCAAATCCCACTGGATCGACGAATCGCAGCACGCCAAGGCCGATACCCTGCTGGTGGAAGAGGTCGCTGACGGCATGAGCATGGAGGACCGGGAAACCGCCATCGACGAATTGCTCGAGCTCGGCATGGCCATCGACGGCATGCTGGCGAACCAGATCGAGATGGATATGGAATCGCTGACAATGGCGACCGGCCGGACTTTCTCCGACGACCAGAAGGAGGAAATCCGCACCCACCAGAGGCGGGCCTATCGCTGGACCTTCCTGGTGTCGGGCCTTGAGCATCCCAACTTCGTCCGGTTGGTGGACGAGTTGACCAATGGCGGCGGCCACAAGATTGCCGGCGCGGCAAGAGCACTGGCTGCCTGAATTTTCTCTCCTTTCTTCGCGTGTTTAACGGCGGCTCCCCGGAGCCGCCGTTTCCCGTCGCGCGCCAGGGCGGTAGCCTGTAGCGGCGGAAAAACACAACTTGCCGGCTTATTAGCGACGTGCAAGAGTTCCCGGTCTTTTCAGGCCTGAACAGGGGGAACACGTGATGCGGATGTATGTGCGCCATTCGGTGGCAGACTATGGTACCTGGCGTAAAGCCTATGACGAATTCGATGGGGAACGCCGGGGCATGGGCGTCACCGGCGATGGCGTCTTTCAGGCGCTCGACGATCCAAACGACATCACGCTGTTCCATGATTTCACGACGCCGGAGCAGGCCGAGAGTTTCGTGAACTCGGAGCGGCTGAAAGAAACCATGCAGAGCGCTGGCGTGACGGGAAAACCGGATATCTGGTTTGTAAACGACGCCGGTTAAACTCGGACGCAGGAGGCGGACCATGTGGACAATCGGCCGGATCGATCACGTGGTGGTGTGGGTGCGGGATCTCGAAAAATCCATGGATTTTTACGAGAAGCTGGGGTTCGAGATTAATCAGCACTCATTGGAAGAACACCGCGACGGCAAGATCCCCTTTGTCGCGGTCAGGGCGGGGCCGTTCAACCAGATCGATCTCCGCCCCAATCCCGACTGGGTGCCGGTGGAGCGCGAAAAGGGCAACATGCAGCACGTCAATGTGGTGGTCGACGGTATCACCGATATACAGGTGCTGATCGACGGGCTGGCCGAGCGCGGCGTCACGCCCGATTACGGCCCTGAGGTGCAGGGCGGCTCGTGGCGCATCGATGTCTACGATCCGGACAACAACCGCATCGAAATGGCGCTGGGTATCCCGGCGTAGCACATCCTTGTCAGGATGATTGTGGAATGGCTGGCGCGTCGTCGGCGTAAACGCCTATATATAGAGCCATGAACACTGTCCTTGAAAACCGCCCCGCCACCGGCGCGAAGGCCGAGTTTCAGCTCGAAGCGGCGTTCGAGCCGGCCGGCGATCAGCCCGACGCCATCGTCCAGCTCAAAAGCGGCTTGATCGAGGGCGAGCGGGATCAGGTACTGCTGGGCGTTACCGGGTCGGGCAAAACATTCACCATGGCCCATGTGATCCACGATCTCGGCCGCCCGACGCTGGTGCTGGCCCCCAACAAGACCCTGGCAGCACAGCTCTATGGCGAGATGAAATCGTTCTTCCCGACCAACGCGGTGGAGTATTTCGTCTCCT
>JABJKO010000247.1 GCA_018660305.1 Rhodospirillaceae bacterium | reverse complement strand
GGCAACCTATCTACGCAAAATACGCGGCATGATCTATGGTGATGATCCGGAGCAGGGCTTCGTGCGCGGCCGGGATTTTATCCACCCCAAGCTCGGTTTCCGTTTCAAGGTCCCCGAGGGATTTCATCTGTTCAATTCCGACAACGCCGTCATTGCCAAGGGCCCGAAGGATGCCGCGATCATATTCGACAGCGCCCGAAAGCCGTCCGACGGGCCGGTGCGCTACTACCTGACCGATATCTGGCTGCCCAAGGCCCGGCTGCGCAACGTGGAAGCGCTGACAGTCAACGGCCTTGAAGCGGCCACGGCGGTAACCGAAGCACGTACACAAAGCGGCCGGCGCGCTGTGCGGCTTCTCGCCATTCGTAAAAACCTTCACACCATCTACCGCTTTGTATTCCTGACCCAGCCACGGGAGGCAAACCGCTGGTCGACGGCTTTCCGACGGACCAGCCACAGCTTCCGCTTTCTCAGCAAATCCGAAGCCGCCTCGTTCAAGCCGTTGCGTATCAGAACCGTACGAGTCAGACGCGGTGACACCGCGGAATCCCTCGCGCGGCGCATGGTGGGAAATGGTAAGTTTGCGCTCGATCGTTTCCGTGTCATCAACGGCCTGCGCGGCAATAAACGGCTGCGCGCCGGTCAGCTGGTCAAGATCGTGAGCGAGTAAAGTCGGCCAATATTCGTGTCATCAAATTATAGGCCGCATCGTAAATCCCCGGACTACCACTTTCCCGGGGACCCGCGACGTTCAGCACCGTAATCTGATTTTCGATGATCCAGTCGACGGTCTGGATTGCATGAACAGCCGCCGTGGCATCGGACGCGACGTTTATGACCAACAAGGCGCAATCGGATTTTTCCGCCTGCTTGACGGTTAACCGGGTTCCGCCACTCACGGTAGCCTCCCGGTCGTTGAGAATTATTAGTGTCCCCTCGCTGTCCTGTACATTGGCCTTTGTGCGCCTGGCATAGTCGCGGCTTTCCGTCTCCTGGAGCGGATAATGGTCCGCAATGCGGCCATCCTCCGCGCGTCTACCCTTTGGGCACCAGCCGCCGCAATCGATACCCAAGGCCAACGCCGCGTCGAGGGCCGCCCGGTCGACACCGGTCTGTCCACCGGAAATAATGCGCAGGCTGATCATGTATCGGATGATTAAACGCAAAATTATTGCAGGCAAACAACGGAATACCCAGATTCCAGAAGTGTCTGTACCATAGACCACCCATTTGATCGGCTGATCGGCGGCTTGATGCCCAGAAACGGAACCGAGATTACGATGCTTCCGCCCAGTGAGAGGCCGCCGCGCTTCCATATGAGTATCGGTACAGCCTTGATGGTGGGATTCGGGCTTCTGGTATTTCTGGCCGCTGCCAGTGTCCTGGGCATCGGACTATGGAGCGCCCGCGAAAATACCATCGAGTTAACGCGCGACGGCGCCGAGCTTCAGGTCGACCGGCTGGTGGGACGCTTACAGGGACATCTCGATCCAGTTATGAAAGCCAATTCCTATCTCGCCGATCTGATCAGCCGGGGGGCCATCGACTACAATGACCAGCAGCAGATGATCCGTTCCATGCGCGACGCCATGGCGGCGACGCCTCAGGTTGTCGGGATGGGGTTCCTGACACCCGATTTACGGATGTTGCGACACCAGCGCGAATCCGGACAGATGGTGGTCCAGCGGCTTGGGTCGGGACCCGGATCGAAGACCGTCGAGCGGTTGGAGCAAGCAAAGGCGGCGGCGCGGCCCTATTGGGGTGATTTGGTATGGGCCAGCACTCTGAAATCCACCGTGCTCAACCGGCGGGCACCTGTCCGCCACAAGGGCAAGTTTATCGGGGTGTTGATTTCAGCCATCCGACTGGCCGAATTGTCCAATTTTCTCCAGGAGTTGGACAAAGATGCAAACGGTCGCCGAAGTTTCCTGCTTTATGGCAGCGACTACGTGCTGGCGCATTCGAGCATGGCCGACGGCAATTACCCCCGGTCCGAAAAACAGCCAATTCCGGCGATAGAACAGATGGACGATTTAGTCCTTCGCAATCTGTGGAATCCGAAAGTTCGCCGTCAAGGCGTTGTGCAATCGGTCAAAGCCGAGACCCACCTGCTGGATCTTGGCGATGAAACCTATTCCATAATCTACCGGCAGATTGACGGGCTGGCCGCCGTGCCGCTGCGCGCCGGCAGCTACAGACGGCTTGAGCGCGGATTTGGCCCCTATTTCATCCGCCTTTGGCACGCCGCCGTCACCGGACTGATTGTCCTCATCGTTGCGGTGCTCGCCGCGCTGTGGTTTGGCCGGCGCATGGCCCGCCCCATCGGTGATCTCGCCAATGCCGCGGCCAGCGTGCAGGCCTTGCAACTCGATCCACCGCCCATGGTGCAGCGGTCCCGCCTGACGGAGTTGGATAATGCGGCCAACGCGTTCAATTCCATGATCGCCGGACTTAAATGGTTTGAAGTCTATGTACCCCGCACCCTGGTCAGATCACTACTCACAGAGGGCGATGACGGGGCCACCGCCTCGGCGGAACGGGACGTTTCGGTCCTGTTCACCGACATCAGGAGCTTCACCACCCGCGTGGAATCCATGGAAGCCGCCGACACCGCCGATTTTCTCAATGACCATTTTTCATTGGTTGCCGCCCGCGTCGAGGAAGAAGGTGGCACCGTTGATAAATATATCGGCGATTCCGTTATGGCGTTCTGGGGAGCGCCCTACCCGGTGGCCGATTACGCCCTGCGGGCCTGCCGCGCGGCGCTGAAAATACGGGACGCCGTCGCGCAAGCCAACGACGCGTTTGCCAGCCAGGGAGTTCCAATCCTGAAGATGGGTATCGGCATCCATTGCGGGCCGGTTCTGGCGGGGAATATCGGAGCGCCGGGCCGGGTGAATTACACCCTGGTCGGCGACACCGTCAATCTTGCGCAGCGTCTCGAGCAATTGACCAAGCCGTTGGCCCTGCCGGATGATCAGGTAACCATCCTGGTGAGCAAGGATGTGGCGGAAGCGGTGGGTGGCTCGGTTGAAATCGAGGCGTTGGGCACGCACAAAATTCGCGGCCGCGAAGCGACCATCGAAGTGTTCAGGTTGATATAAGGCCTACGCGACCTTCACGAGCAGCGTTTGGAGCTTTTCGTTCGCCGCATCCGGTTCAATCTTCTCGACCAACGCCAATTCATTTGCCAATCGGTTCATCGCGGCCTCATACATCTGCCGTTCGCTGTAGGATTGATCCGGCTGTTCGGGGCCACGATGCAGGTCGCGCACCACTTCGGCAATGGAAATTGGGTCGCCACTGTTGATTTTTGCCTCATATTCCTGCGCCCGGCGGCTCCACATGGTCCGTTTCGCACGGGCCCGGCCCTTCAGGGTGGTAAGCGCCGTCGCCATCTTATCCTTGCTGCTGATCTTGCGCAGACCGGATTCATCGGCTTTGCCGACGGGGACCCGCAACGTCATTTTTTCCGCCGCAAAATAAATCACGAACAACTTCAACTCGAAGCCCGCGATTTCCTCTGACGCGACGTCGGTTACCTGACCAACGCCGTGGGTCGGGTAAACCACGTAATCGCCCGCTGAAAAAGCAAGCTTTGTTGCCTTAGCCTTCGCTTTCGCCATTCTCTACTCTCATTCTCCACGGCACGCGCACCGCCGCTATCCAATTCAAGTCCAATAAATAGGGTACGACCAAAAAAAAGCCAGAGGCTGCAAACAACCTCCAGTCAATTGGCCGCGACCCTAGGGCCACAAAGCCTAGCGCTTCCTCACACCGGCTTTAACCAAACTTAATATAGCACAAATAACGAGCAAAAGACAGGGGTTCCCGAATCTGTGCAAAAAGCGGGCGAAAACCCCTGTTTAGGCGGAATAATCGTTGTGCAGCGCCGCAATCAGTCGCGGGAAGCCGGATTGGTGCTGAAATGATCCTCGAACTTGTTCGCCACATCCTTCCAATCGTCCGCATCGGCGGGCGCATCGCCCTTACGGGTGATATTAGGCCAGGATTCGGCGTATTTCGCGTTTGTTTCGAGAAACTTCTCCGCCTCGGTATCGGTATCCGGCTGGATGGCCTCGGCTGGGCATTCCGGCTCGCAGACACCACAATCGATGCATTCATCGGGATGGATGACGAGCATGTTTTCGCCCTCGTAGAAACAATCCACCGGACACACCTCGACGCAATCCATGAATTTACACTTGATGCAATTTTCGGTGACGACGTAAGTCATTCTTCTCTCCGCTTATTCTTGACGGCCGTAGCACATCCGCGGCGATAGGTCCCGCGGTCGATCCCTCATCTCTTCGAGGAAACCTCTACTATCTCGACGCCTCAGGCGCAACGCCGATCTGTCACTTCTTTAAAATTTGGAATGCGCTTCAGCGATGGCGGGCCTGCGCCCGTTTGCGCGCATGGCCGCGATCCCTGTCGGTTACCGCGATCAACCCGCCGATGCGCCGCAAGAGCTGGTCCTCGAACGGATCGGCATGGCCATCCGAATAGACCACCTCCCACAGCGTTTCCATGAGGGAAACGCGGTCCTCATAGGAGAACCCGTTTTTGATCGCCGTCGTAAACGCGTAGAGCTGGGTGGCGCCATCCACCTCGCCCTGAGCGGTTTCCACAAGCGACTGGGCGTCGGCCTCATCCAGTTCGAAGCGCTCGCGGGCGAAGGCGATGATGCGCGCGCGCTCCGCCTCATCGAAATTGGTATCGACGGCCGCCACCTCCACAAGCAGCGCGGCTGCCGCCAGATGGCGCTCATCCACCGCCGGCTTCCCGCTCCCGGCCTTTTCCGCCGCGGGTAATCCTAAAATATTTCGCAATCGTCCAATCATTTCGAATACACCGAGAGGTGGGGTGACCGTCCGAGCGACGCAATTCTGGGCACCGGCTCGGCGTCGGAGAGATCTTCATATAGCATCACCGCCTCCTTCGCGGGACCTCTGCGCGTTCCCAGGCCAACGACCCGGATAACGCGGATGCGGCGGGATTGGGGAAAGGTCAGCACGTGGCCAATGCGGACCGCATAGTGGGATTTGTCGATCTTCGCCCCGTCGATCCGAACCTTTCCTGAATTGCACAGTTTCGCCGCGATACCCCGCGTTTTGAAAAACCGCGCCTGCCACAGCCATTTGTCGATCCGCAGGGAATCGTCGGTCATGACGGCAGCCTCAGGTCAGCAAGCTGCGCGAAAGGCGAATCGGGCGAGGGTTTGCCGGAATGGCGCGACCCGCGGCGCAGCGCCTGTTTCGCCGCCGACCGGTGGCGGCCGGAGCGGCGTTCATAGGTGGCGGATTCTTCCGATTTTTTGTAGCCCAGCGCCAGCACGATGGCGTCGGCCGCCTCGGCCCCCACCCCCAGGAGGGAGGCCATATCGGATGGCATGGCGAACGGGCCCTTCTTGGCGAGCTTGAGCAACCGGACGGCGGCCCGGTCGAGAATATCCAGACGAACGGCCCAGTTGGTAATCACGCGGTAGCCGATGGCCTCATAGAATTCACCGGTAAGGGTCTGGTCCCGGGCCACCGTCACCAGGCCGGGCGCCGGTAAGGCCGGTGGCGGTTGCTGCCGCACGGTGGCCCACAGGAGGCAGCGCATGCGCTGGGCCTTGGGTTTGAGCAAGGTGGGGATAAACACCCCGGCCAGGCCAATGCGCACGCCCCGTGTCCGCAGCGCCTTGCGATCACCCGCCGTCAGGGCGGCGATCTGCGGCTGGACCGCTGTGCGCGGCATGGACCCCAGACCCTCGCGCAGCTGGAAGATCAGGCCCCGCGCCGCGCCGGACAGGCCGTCCGCCTCCAGACACAGCAACGCCGCCATGCTGCGGCGGATCAGACCCTCCAGCCATGTGCCGAGACGGGCCTCGACACGCTGGCGGAGTATCTGCGGCAGAATATCGCTGGCCGGGACCTTGACCGCCGGGCTAAGCAAGTCGCCCCCCGCAACCATGCGCCCGACCCCGGTATCGCCCCACAGGATCCGGCCGTCATCGGTAAGGCCGAACTCGGCGTCTGGCGCACCTTCCAGCCGCTCCACCCGACGCCGCATTTCACCACCCAGTCCCCGGTTGGTCGCCGCCGCGACGAGCCGCTCCCAATCGCCGGTGCCGACGGAATCGGGCACGAATGTCAGTGCCTCCAGCCGTCCCACGGACTCACCCTCGACACAGACCGCGTCATCGTCATCCACCAGGACGGAGAGGTTTTCCTTACCGCGGGTGCGAACCAGGACGGCGCTGCGGCGATCGACGAAGCGCTGCGTCAGCCCTTCATGAAGCGCATCGGACAATTGATCCTCGATCACCCGCGCCCGCTCCTGCCAGTGCTGCGCGTCATCCAGCCAGTCGCTGCGGTGGGAAATGAAGGTCCAGGTACGGGTATGGGAAATGCGCGCCATCAGCGTATCGATATCGCCATCGGTGCGGTCGAGCTGCGCCAGCTGGCCGGCCACCCAGTCGGCCGGCAGCCTTCCCTGGGGACGGCTGAGGTACTGATAGATCCGCGCCAGCAGCCTGACATGGACTTCCGGCATGGTCTTGCGGAAATCCGGTATCTGGCAAACTTCCCACAGCAGCCGCACCCTATCCGGATCAGTGGCGAGACGGGCGATGTCGTCATCCCCCGCCAGACTCTTGAGCGCCAGATGATCGCCGGAATCCGGGGTCCGCATGAGAGCCTGGGTGGGCGGCCTCGCCTCGAGGCCGGCCAGCAGAGCCGGGATCGATTTGAACGACAAATCGGGATTGCGCCACCAGGCGGACCAGATGGTCTCGAACCGGTGCTCCTCGATGGCCTCGATCACATCCGGCGGCAGGCTGCTTTGCCCGCTCAGGGTGCCGAACGTGCCGTCGGTCATATGGCGGCCGGCGCGGCCAGCGATCTGAGCGATCTCCTGGATGGTGAGATTGCGGTTGCGATAGCCGTCGAACTTCCGGTGCCGCCAGAAGGCCACATGGTCGATATCCATGTTGAGCCCCATGCCGATGGCGTCGGTGGCCACCAGGTAATCCACCTCGCCGGCCTGATACATGGCGACCTGGGCATTGCGGGTGCGCGGGCTCAGCGCGCCGAGAACCACCGCCGCCCCGCCGCGGCTGCGCCGCACCTGCTCGGCGATGGCATAGACGTCGTTGGCGGTAAAGGCCACCACGGCACTGCGCCGGGGCAGCCGCGTGAGCTTCTTTTCGCCGCTATAGCTCAGTTTGGAAAATCGCGGCCTTGCGATAAATTCCACGCCGGGCACCAGCGCCCGGATGAGGGGCCGCATGGTATCGGCGCCGAGGAACATGGTTTCCGACAGGCCGCGGGCGTGCAGGATGCGGTCGGTGAACATGAAGCCCCGTTCGCGGTCGCCGCAGAGCTGAACTTCGTCGATGGCGAGAAACTCCACCAGCCGGTCCACTGGCATGGATTCCACCGTACAGAGGAAATAGCGCGCGCTCTTGGGCACGATCTTTTCCTCGCCGGTGACCAGCGCCACATGGCGCGCGCCAACGGCCTTGACCACCTTGTCATAATTTTCCCGCGCCAGAAGCCGCAGCGGAAAGCCGATCATGCCGGTGCGATAACCCAGCATGCGCTCAATGGCGAGATAGGTCTTGCCGGTATTGGTCGGCCCCAGGACGGCCGATATACGCTGACTGTGATCCGACAACGACATGGGCAAAGGATCGCCCTTCCCACCGAAGGTTGCAAGCGGGGAAATGCTATCAGCCAAGGGTTAATTTCGGCCCAAAATCAGGGCGTGAACACGGGACTTGCGAAGTCCGGCTGCGAATCACATATTCACCCTCATATCCAGTAATCAAGAAGAACGAGGGACCGTGAGAATGGCGGAAGAAACACTTAATTTTGAGACCGAAGTCGGCAAGATCCTCCAGATCGTCGCCAATTCGCTCTATAGCGAAAAGGAAATATTCCTGCGCGAGCTGATCTCCAACGCGTCCGACGCGTGCGACCGGCTGCGTTATCTGGCCATCACCCAGCCCGAGCTTACCGCCGACGACCCGGAGTTCCGCCTCGAGATTTCGGTGGATGCGAAAAAGAAAACCCTGACGCTGGAGGATAACGGTGTCGGCATGAACCGCGAAGCGCTGGTGGACGATCTCGGCACCATCGCGCGGTCGGGCTCATCGGCCTTCCTCGATCAGCTCACCGGCGACAAGGACACCGATCTCGCCATCATCGGCCAGTTCGGCGTCGGGTTCTATTCCTGCTTCATGGTGTCGGACAAGGTGGAGGTGCTGAGCCGCCGCGCCGGCGAGGACACCGCCTGGCGCTGGACGTCGGATGGCCAAGGCCAGTTCACCATCGGTGAGGCGGAGAAGGAAACCCGCGGCACAAGCATCACGCTGCACCTCAAGAAAGACGCGGCGGAATATCTCGAGAGCGCGCGGCTGCGTCATATCGTGACCACCTATTCCGATCACATATCGCTGCCCATCGTGCTGCTGGAAGACGACAAGAAAGAGACCGTCAACAAGGCGTCGGCGCTGTGGACCCGGCAGAAGAAGGACATCACCGCAGAGCAGTACAAGGAATTCTACCACCATGTGGGGCATGGTTTCGACGAGCCCTGGCTGACGCTGCATTGGCGCGCCGAGGGCAAGATCGAATATACCGGGCTGCTGTTCGTGCCTTCCATGCGGCCCATGGATATCTTTTCCGCCGAGCGCCGCCACAAGGTGAAGCTCTATGTCAAACGGGTGTTCATCACCGATGAGTGCGAAGAGCTGGTGCCGGGCTGGCTGCGGTTTCTCAACGGGCTGATCGATTCCGAGGATCTGCCGCTCAATGTCAGCCGCGAAATGCTGCAGAACAACGCCACGGTGGCCCGCATACGCTCCGCCGTCATCAAGCGGGTGCTGGGCGAGTTGAAGAAAAAGGCCGAGAAAGCCCCCGAGGATTACGCCAGTTTCTGGGAGAATTTCGGCGCGGTCCTCAAGGAAGGGCTGTATGAGGATTTGGCGAACCGCGAGGCCATTCTCAAGCTGGTGCGGTTTAAATCCACCGCCCAGGACGGGCTGGTGGGGCTCGACGATTACATCGGGCGCATGAAAGACGGCCAGGATTCCATCTACTACATCACCGGCGAAGAGGCCGAGGCGCTGGCCAGAAGCCCGCAGCTCGAAGGCTTCCGCGCCCGTGGCGTGGAAGTCCTCATGATGACCGACCCGGTGGATGAATTCTGGCTGCCGGCCATCGGCACCTATGAGGAAAAGCCCTTCAAATCCGCCACCCGCGCCGGCGCCGATCTAAGCAACATCAAGGAAGAGGGCGCGGACGAAAAAGACGACAAGACGGACAAGGCCGGGAAAGACCACCCCAAGGGCCTCGACAGCCTGATCTCCATGGTCAAGCTGGAGCTCGGCGAAGCGGTCAAGGATGTGCGCGTCTCGGAGCGGCTCACCGATAGCGCCGTCTGTCTGGTGGCCGATGAAGGCGATATGGATATCCATCTGGAGCGGCTGCTGCGCCAGCACAATCAGCTGGAGACCAGCGTGACACGGGTCATGGAAATCAACCCGACCCATCCGCTGATCACCACGCTCGCGGGGATCGTCGGCGATGACGGCGCCGGCGCCAAGCTCAGCGACGCCGCCTGGCTGCTGCTGGATCAGGCGCGCATTCTGGAGGGCGAGACCCTACCCGACCCCACCGCCTTCAGCCGCCGCCTATCGGATCTGATGACCCGGGGTCTGGCCTGACACGACCTGTCGGAAGCGGGCCGGTCTAAGGACCGGCCCCTACATTATTCTTGGGACGTAGGGGCGGGTCTCAGACCCGCCCGTGTCGAACCAGGATGATTGGAAGAGGCCTAAGACCCCTTCTTCATCAGCGGGAAATCGGCGGCGCCATAGATGGTCCCGCCCCGTTCGGACTGGACGACGATGGCGCAGCCATCCTGTTTTTCCAGACCCATCATGGCGATGGGCACGCTGATCTGGAGTTTCCTGCCGTTCCATTCGCCGATGCGGCGCATGGCGCGGACCACATTGGTGTTCACCAGCTTCACGCCGCTATTCTCGCCGCGGCGAATGTCGGTGCTGTGTTCGCTGTCATAGGCGAACAGCCAGACGGTGGCTTTGCCGGCGGATGCCTTACCGGCGCCGATGGTGACGAGGGCGGTTTTCTTGTCGGGATGGCCGATATCCACCTTAACCTGCTGCGCCGTGCGGGCTTTTTCGATGCCGCGCAGGACCTTGCCGCGATGGGAGCCCACCGACTGCTGGGTCCCGCCGGAAATTATCTGCGGCGTGTAGACATAGCGCAGACCGAAGGCCGCGCGGTAATTACGCTGGCGGTCGGTATAGGCCGCACTGGAGAACGGGTCTTTCCAGCCGAGATAATTCCAGTAATCCACATGGAAGGAGAGCGCGATCACATCATCGCGGGCGGCCAGCTCGCCGAGCAATGCGTCCGCCGGCGGACAGGACGAGCAGCCCTGCGAGGTATAGAGCTCTACCACAACTTTGTTCGAGCCCGCCAAAGCCGGCCCGGACACCAGTACCGCCGCCAGTGCCGCGGTCTGGATGATTGTTTTCATCATTCGGGTCATGACAGGCAACCTAAGGCGGGGCGGCCTCACCCGCCAATCAACAATCGGTGACACCCGGAAAAACGGCGGTTACCCACCGCTTTTTTTGGGTATTTTCCGTTAAGCAGCCTCGGCGGCGATGTTCCGCAACACGTACTGCAGAATACCTCCGTGGCGGTAATACTCCACCTCATCCAGCGTATCGATGCGGCATTTGGTGGTGATGTCCTCGGTGGAGCCGTCGGCGCGGGTGATGCGGACCGCCACATCCATGGCCGGGGTGATGCCGCCGGCCACGCCGGTGATATCGAAGATTTCCGTACCATCGAGATTGAGTGATTTACGGGTCATGCCGTCCTTGAACTCCAGGGGCAGCACGCCCATGCCGATTAGGTTGGAGCGGTGAATTCGCTCGAAGCTTTCGACGATGGCGGCGCGGATACCGAGCAGATTGGGCCCCTTGGCCGCCCAGTCGCGGGACGAGCCCATGCCGTAATCCTTACCGGCAATGACGATCAGCGGCACACCGTCCTGCTGGTACTGCATGGACGCCTCATAGACCGACATTTCCTTGCCATCGGGCAGATGCTTGGTGAAGCCGCCCTCGATCTCGGGCACCATCTCGTTGCGGATACGGATATTGGCGAAGGTGCCCCGGGTCATCACCTCGAAATTGCCCCGCCTCGCGCCATAGGAATTGAAATCCTCGGGCCGCACCTGCCGTTCGAGCAGGAAGCCACCGGCCGGGCTGGTCTTGGGAAATCCACCGGCCGGCGAGATGTGATCGGTGGTCACCGAATCGCCCATTTTCAGGAGCAGGCGGGCGCCCTTGATATCGCTGATGGGCGCCGGCTCCGGCTGCATACCTTCGAAGAACGGCGGATACTGCACATAGGTCGATCCGTCATTCCAGTCATAGGTCTGACCTTCCGGCACCGCCATGGCGCTCCATTCGGCCGATCCGTCCGCCACATTGTCGTAGCGGGCGCGGAACATGTCCGGCGTAATCGAAGCCCGGATGGTGTCCTGGATTTCCTTGTTGGTGGGCCAGATATCCTTGAGATAGACCGGATTGCCGTCGGCATCCTCGCCCAGCGCATCGGTGGTCAGGTTGATGTTGAGCGAGCCGGCCAGCGCATAGGCCACCACCAGAGGCGGCGACGCCAGATAGTTGGCTTTGACCTGCTGATGCACCCGGCCTTCGAAATTGCGGTTGCCCGACAGCACAGCGCCGGCCACCAGATTGCCGTCATCGATGGCGTCGGCCACCGGTGTCGGAAGGGGGCCGGAATTGCCGATGCAGGTAGTGCAGCCATAGCCCACCACATTGAAGCCCAGCGCATCGAGATCGTCCTGCAGCTCGGCGGCGGCGAGATAATCGGACACCACCTGACTGCCCGGCGCCAGCGAAGTCTTGACCCAGGGTTTGACTTTCATCCCCTTGGCAACGGCATTGCGGGCAAGAATCCCGGCGCCGATGAGGACCGACGGGTTCGACGTATTGGTGCAGCTGGTAATGGCGGCGATCACCACATCGCCATCCTTCAGGGAATAATCAGCCCCCGCAACGGCGGCCTCTCCCTTGCTTCCCGACCAGCTCGGCAGAGCCTCGGCGAAGGCCGACGGCATGGCCGAGAGCGCCACCCGGTCCTGCGGACGGCGCGGCCCGGCGAGGCACGGCTCGACGGTGGAGATATCGAGCTCCAGCGTATCGGTGAAGATGGGATCGGGTGAGCTGGCATCGCGCCACATGCCCTGTTCCTTGGCATAGGCCTCGACCAGCGCGATCTGGTCGGCATCGCGTCCCGTGAAATTCAGGAAGTTGATGGTCTCGCTATCGATGGCGAAGAAGCCGCAGGTGGCGCCATATTCCGGCGCCATGTTGGCGATGGTGGCCCGGTCAGGCAGGCTGAGCTGATCGACGCCGGGACCGTAGAATTCCACGAATTTCGATACCACGCCCTTTTTGCGCAGCATCTCGGTTACGGTCAGCACCAGATCGGTCGCCGTGGTGCCTTCGGTCATGGCGCCGGTGAGCTTGAAACCGATCACCTCCGGCAGCAGCATGGAGATGGGCTGACCCAGCATGGCGGCTTCCGCTTCGATACCACCGCAGCCCCAGCCGAGCACGGCCAGGCCATTGACCATGGTGGTGTGGCTGTCGGTGCCCACCAGCGTATCGGGATAAGCGATGATCTTGCCGTCTTCCTCGGTGGTCCAGATGGTCTTGGCGAGATATTCCAGATTCACCTGATGGCAGATGCCCGTACCCGGCGGCACCACACGAAAATTGGAAAACGCTTTTTGGCCCCAGCGCAGAAATTCATAGCGCTCCTTGTTGCGGGTGAACTCCAGCTTGACGTTTTTCTCGAACGCGTCCGCCGTACCGAAATTATCGATCATCACAGAATGGTCGATCACCAGATCCACCGGGCACAGCGGATTGATCTTCTGCGCATCGCCGCCCATCTTGAGCATGGCTTCGCGCATGGCGGCCAGATCAACCACCGCCGGCACGCCGGTCAGATCCTGAAGCAGCACCCGCGCCGGGCGGAAGGCAATTTCCTCGCTGGCGCTGGGCGCACCATTCCAGGATGCGGTAGCCTTGACATCATCAACCGTGACGCTGCGCCCGTCTTCGTAGCGCAGCAAATTCTCCAGCAGCACCTTGAGCGAAAATGGCAGGCGGGATGTGTCACCCAACCCAGCCGCTTCGGCAGCCTTGAGGCTGAAATAATCGTAGCTGGCCCCATTGACGGTCAGCGTGCGGCGGGCGTTCAGGGTGTCCTGGCCGGTAACGGTCACGGCGTTTCTCCTCTATGTCTGTAACGATTTTTTTCGCGAATAATCGCAGCCCCGGGATTTCGGGCAGAAATTACCGCTCTATGGACCACTTTCTCAAGAGAAACATAAAGATTCCTCAAATTCCCTGAATTCAACCAATTGTGAACGAAACGTAAAAATCAAGATTTTGCCACAATTGGGGCTTTATCCGGCCTCATTAGGGCACCATGTAGTAAGTCCTAGCCCCCCAACGGGGCGACCCAGACCCCCTCGGTCGTCCCGTCAGCTCACGGAGCGAGCTGAACCTCCTTAAAGGCCGCCGGTTTACCCCGGCGGCCTTTTTTTACATCCGGGGCCCGTACCGCTTTGTTGTGGTGCCGGGTCTAAATCTAAGTCATAACGCTACCCGGATAGAAATATGCAGTTTTTCGGGGAAAATCTTACCTGTGTCCGGGGCGAACGGATCGTTTTCGCCGATCTGGGCTTTTCGCTGTCATCCGGTGACGCGCTGACCCTTGTGGGGCGCAACGGATCGGGCAAGACCAGTCTGTTGCGCGTCATGGCCGGCCTGACCCGGGCAATTTCGGGCGCCATCGCCTGGGACGATGGCGCGGTGAGCGAAGATTCCGTCCGTCACCATGGCCGGCTGCATTATGTGGGTCACCAGGACGCGGTGAAGCAAGTTCTGTCGGTACGGGAAAATCTGACGCTGTGGACCCGGATTAGAGGCGGCACGGAAGACGGGCTGGCCGCCGGGCTTACCCGCTTCGACCTGACCGCTTTGGCCGACATTCCGGGCCGCTATTTGTCGGCCGGACAACGCCGCCGCCTGTCACTGGCCCGCATCAGCGCGACGCCGGCGCCGCTCTGGCTCCTGGACGAGCCCACCGTGGCGCTGGACCGGGAATCGGTGGCCGCCCTGACCGACGCCATCGCGGAGCACCGTGCCGGCGGCGGCATGGTGGTGGTGGCCACCAACGTGGATCTCGATCTTGCAAACAGCATGATGCTCGATTTGCGCGATTTTGCCCCGACGCAGAGCCTCGAAGAAGCATGGGTTACATGACCGGTCTCGCAACCATCATCCGGCGCGAACTGCAGCTTGCCCTGCGTCAGATGGGCGATAGCGTGGTCATCGTTCTGTTTTTTGTCCTCGCCGCCATCCTGTTTCCGTTCGGTGTCGGACCGGAACCCAACATTCTGACCCGCATGGCGCCGGGCGTGGTATGGGTCACCGCCCTGCTGGCGGCCATGCTGTCTTTCGAAAAACTCTTCACTCCCGATTATGAAGACGGCAGTCTGGAGCAGCTCGCCCTCGGCCCTTCACCCCTCGAGATGGTCGCCCTCGGTAAAGCCATTGCCCACTGGCTGACCACCGGACTGCCTCTGCTGATCGCCGCCCCTTTTATCGGGCTGTTGTATGGTCTTCCCGAAGACGGCTACGGGGTTCTGCTGGTCACCATGGCGCTCGGCACACCAACCATCAGCCTGATCGGCACGGTAGGCGCGGCGCTGACACTGGGCGCCCGGCGGGGCGGGGTCCTGCTGTCGCTGCTGGTGCTGCCGCTGGTGATCCCGGTGCTGATTTTCGGCACCGCTTCCATCGATGCCGCCATTGGCGGTTTCGCGGTAAGACCCCATTTGATGTTATTGGGCGGGTTGTTTCTGGGGACCCTCGTGCTAACGCCCATTGCCACCGCCGCGGCGTTGCGGCAGGCCCTGGAATAAAGAGGCGGCATGAGGGGAATAACAGACCGGGCCTAGTGGTTAACAAAATAGTCGATATTGCACGGGCAAATGCGCTAAACCTTTGAAAAAGAGGCGCACAATCCCCACACATAAGGAAGAACTCTTGTGACCGCCCCTCACCATCAGGACGGCCCCGTAACGCCATGATTCAGAAATACGCCAATCCTGCCCGCTTTAACCGCCTGGCCACCACATTGATGCCGTGGTTTGCGTGGCCGGCCGCCCTGCTCATTCTGGGCGGGCTGTATTTTGCGTTGTTCAAATCGCCGGCGGACTATCAGCAGGGCGAGACCGTTCGCATCATGTATATCCATGTGCCGTCGGCCTGGATGGCGATGTTCGTCTATAGCTCCATGGCCATTGCCAGCGCCGTCGGGCTGATCTGGAAACATCCGCTGGCGCATTTGTCGGCGCAGGCGGCTGCCCCCATTGGCGCCTGCTTCACCTTTCTGTGCCTGCTCACCGGATCCCTGTGGGGCAAGCCCATGTGGGGAACGTGGTGGGTGTGGGATGCAAGACTGACCTCGGTGCTGGTGCTGTTCTTTCTCTATCTCGGCTATATGGCGCTGCATTCGGCGTTCGACGATCCGGCCCGCGGTGAGCGCAGCGCCGCCATCCTCGTCCTGGTTGGTTTCATCAATGTGCCGATCATCAAGTTCTCGGTGGATTGGTGGAACACGCTGCACCAGCCGGCCAGCGTGGTCAAAATGTCCGGCCCCGCCATCCATTCCTCCATGCTCATACCGCTGCTGATGATGGCGGTGGGGTTCACCTTCTATTTCTGCGCCGTGCTTCTGGTCCGCATGCGCTCACTGATGCTGGCCCGCCGCGCGCGGGGTCTGACCCTGGCGCGCATCCACGATGGGGCATCCACCGGCGGCCAACAGCCGGCTGAAGGATAGGGAGACACAAAACAGGATGTCCGAATATTTAGCCATGGGCGGTCATGCCGGATTTATCTGGTCGAGCTACGGCGTCGCGGCCATCGTGCTTGTGGGATTGCTGGTCGCCAGCCTGCGCGAGCATCGCGCACGCCGGGAAGAAGTTGCAGCGCTTGAGGCCGCCTCCCCACGTCGGCGCCAGCAGGCCGAACCGGATAGCGAAGCATGACCCGTAAGCAGCGGCGCCTGAGTTTCATATTACTGGGCCTGGCCACGTTGGGCGTCGCGGCTGCGCTGGTGCTCACCGCGTTCGAGGACAGTATCGTCTATTTCCATAGCCCCACCGATATTGCGACCAAGGCCGATCTCCAGAAGGACCGGCGGTTGCGCCTGGGCGGCCTTGTCAAAACGGGGAGCTGGAAAAAGAAATCCGACGGGCTGACCCATGATTTTCTGGTGACGGACACCCTGAATGAGGTCCGCGTCGCCTATAAGGGTATCCTGCCCGATCTGTTCCGCGAAGGTCAGGGCGTCGTCATGGAGGGCCGGTTACAGGCGGATGGCAGTTTTCGCGCCGATGAAGTCCTGGCCAAGCATGACGAAAACTATATGCCCAAGGAAGTGGCCGACTCGTTGAAAAAAGCCGGCATGTGGAAAGGCACTGAAAAGAAATGATCCCGGAGATCGGACAATTCGCCCTGATCCTCGCTTTGTTCGTCGCGCTGGCGCAGGGCACCGTCCCCATGATCGGGGCGGCAACGGGGCGCGCGCCCTGGATGACGCTGGCCCGCACCGCCGCCCATGTACAGTGCCTGCTGATCCTGACCGCCTTTGCGTGTCTGACACAGGCCTATGTGGTATCGGATTTCTCGGTACAGAACGTCGCGCAGAATTCACATACGCTGAAACCGCTGCTTTATAAGGTCAGCGGCGTGTGGGGCAACCATGAAGGATCCATGGTGCTGTGGGTGCTGATCCTGGCGCTGTTCGGCCTCGCCGTCGCCGCCTTTGGCGGCAATCTGCCGCCTACCCTGCGGGCCCGGGTTCTGGCAATCCAGGGGCTCATCGGCGCGGCTTTCCTGGCCTTTATCCTGTTCACGTCGAACCCGTTTCTGCGCCTCGATCCGGCACCGCTGGAAGGCAGTGGATTGAATCCGATCCTGCAGGATCCCGGCCTCGCCTTTCATCCGCCGTTTCTCTATCTCGGCTATGTGGGCTTCTCCATGGCGTTTTCCTTCGCCGTCGCCGCCCTCATCGAAGGAAGGGTCGATCCCGCCTGGGCCCGCTGGGTGCGGCCCTGGACGCTCGCCGCCTGGTGCGCGCTGACCGTCGGGATCGCGCTGGGCAGCTGGTGGGCCTATTACGAGCTTGGCTGGGGCGGCTGGTGGTTCTGGGACCCGGTGGAGAACGCCTCCTTCATCCCCTGGCTGATCGGCACGGCGCTGCTGCATTCCTCCATCGTGGTGGAAAAGCGCGATGCGCTGAAAAGCTGGACCGTGCTACTTGCCATCCTGGCTTTTTCAATGTCGCTGCTGGGCACCTTTCTGGTGCGCTCGGGCGTGCTGACCTCGGTCCACACCTTCGCGGCGGATCCCGAACGGGGCGTCTTTATCCTCGGGCTGCTGGTGGTGGTGATCGGCGGCTCGCTTATTCTCTATGCGGTGCGCGCGCCGGCGCTGAAGGGCGGCGGGCTGTTCGCACCGATTTCGCGCGAAGGCGCGCTGGTACTCAACAATCTGCTGCTGACCACCGGCGCCGCCGTAGTTCTGCTGGGGACGCTGTACCCGCTGATCCTGGATGCGTTTGGCGGCGGCAAGGTGTCGGTCGGCGCGCCGTTCTTTAACTCGACCTTCGTGCCGCTCATGGTGCCGGTGCTGCTGGCCTGCACGGTAGGCGCCATGCTGAGCTGGAAGCGGGCCGATCTGGCGGGCGTGCTGTCGCGCCTGCGGCTGGGGTTCGCCGGCGCCATCGTCATCGTTGCCGCCACCGCCTATGCCGCCGGCACGACGCAGATTCTCGCCGCGCTGGGGATGGGTCTGGCGGGCTGGCTGATCATCGGCAGCGCAACGGAGCTTTGCGAGCGCATCGGACTTTTCCGTCTGAAGCCGGGACAGGCCCTCCGCCGTGCCCGGGGCCTGCCCCGTGCCGCCTATGGCATGGCCATTGCCCATGGCGCGCTGGGGATCCTGGTAATCGGCGTGACCGCCTCGTCGGCCTGGCGCACCGAACATATCCAGCTCATGCGGCCGGGTGATGTAATAAAGGTGGCCGACTATACGCTGCGCTTCGAGGGCGCCACGGCGGTCAGGGGACCCAACTATACGGCGGACCAGGGCCGCTTTACCGTCATGAAAGAGGGCGTGACCGTCACCGTGCTCAAGCCCGAAAAGCGGATCTACCCGGCCGAGCGCAGCAACACGTCGGAGGCCGGCATCCGGACGACCATTGCCGGCGATCTGTACGTGGTGCTGGGCGACCGCTCGGCGAACGGCGCCTGGGCCACACGCCTTTATTTCAATCCGCTGGTGGCCTGGATCTGGGTCGGCGCGGTTCTCATGTCCATTGGCGGGCTGGTTTCGCTGACCGACCGGCGTTACCGCGTCGGCGCGCCCAAACCGGCAAAACAGCGCCTCGCCACCGCAAGCGAATCGGCGAACGCCTGACATGAGCCGAATGCGCCTCACCTTTATCCTGCCGGTCGCAGGCTTCCTGTTTCTCGCCGCCGTGTTCGGCCTCTATCTCTATCAGGTGGGGATCGGCGGCAAGGTGGTCTCCGATCTGCCCTCGGCGCTGATCGACAAGCCCGCCCCCGAATTCGACCTGCCGTCCATCGACGGGACGCCCTCCGGTTTTTCCAGCAAGCAGCTGATGGGCAAGGTGTCACTGGTCAATATCTGGGCCTCGTGGTGCGGGCCGTGCCGCGTCGAACATCCGCGTCTGATGCGCATGGCAAAGGACGGGGTGACGATTTACGGCATTAATTACAAGGACAAACCGGAGGCGGCCAAAGCGTTCCTCGCCACACTGGGCAATCCGTTCGCCGCTCTCGGCGCGGACCGTAATGGACGCGCGGTGATCGACTGGGGTGTCTATGGCTATCCCGAAACCTTTGTCATCGATAAGACCGGCCATATCCGCTATCGCCATATCGGTCCCCTCATGGCGGACGATCTGACGGAAAAGATCTACCCGCTGCTCAAGGCGCTGAATAAATGAGTGTAGTGCCCGGACACCGAGTTTCCCCCCCACCCCAACCCTCCCCCTCCAGGGGGGAGGGAGCAAGAAGCAGTGTGGTTCGTCAGTTACCCCCTCCCCCCTGGAGGGGGAGGGTTGGGGTGAGGGGGAGCTCTATCCGCCGCCGCATGGGAACAGCATTTATTCTGGCGTTGCTCCTGGGAAGCTTTTCCCCCTCTGCGCTTGCCGTCGATCCAGGCGAGATCCTGTCTGATCCCGTGCTGGAGACCCGCGCCCGTGCCATCAGCGCCGAGCTGCGCTGTCTGGTGTGCCAGAACCAGTCCATCGATGATTCCGATGCGGATCTGGCAAAGGATCTGCGCGTGCTGGTGCGGCAACGCCTCACGGCAGGCGACAGCGATTCGGAGATTTTCGATTTCGTTGTCGCGCGCTATGGCGATTTCGTCCTGCTCAAACCGCCCTTCAAGGAGAAAACGTTCCTGCTCTGGGCCGGGCCGACCGGACTTCTGGGGATCGGCATCATGGGCATCGTCCTTTATTTCCGCCGGCGCGCGGCGATCGCCGACGAGGCATCGCCCCTGAGCGCCGAAGAAGAACGCCGTCTGGAAGCACTGCTCGGCGACGAAAAGGAGGGATGAGCCGGTCATGACTCTTTGGCTCATCCTCGCCGGCATCGCCATGGTCGCCATTATCCTTCTGGTCGCGCCCCTCTGGCGGTCGCCTAAACACAACCCGTCGCGGGCGGCCTTCGATGCCCAGATCTATCGCGACCAGCTGGTGGAAGTCGAACGGGATGCCGACCGGGGACAGATTTCCCCCGAGCAGGCAGCCACCGCCCGCACCGAAATTGCCCGGCGCCTTCTGGCGGTCACCGAAGGGGATGCGGAAGGCAACGACAATGCCAGCGCCCACATGACGGCGGAAGGCGCCCGGGATGCCGCCCGGGCCTCGCGCCGCGGGATCGCCGTGTTCGTCGGTCTTGCCGTGCCCATCGCGGCCTTTGGCGTCTATATGATCACGGGGTCGCCACATCTGCCGTCCCAGCCCGGCCTCGAAGCCCAGGCGCGGGCACCGGTCAAGACGCCGCCGGCGCCCGGCGAGGATACCGCAAAATTGGTGGCCCAGCTGGGCGAGCGCCTCAAGGACCGGCCCACCGACCTCCGGGGCTGGACACTCTATGCCCGCACCCTGGCCAGCCTCGGACGCTTTGCCGATGCCGCCACGGCCTACCAGCGGGTGATTACCCTTTCGCCCCAGGATGCCGAACTCCGGTCGCGCTATGCCGAGATCCAGATCTTTGCGGCCCAGGGAACGGTCAGCCCGGCAGCCCGCGCCTCGCTGGAGGCCACCCTGGCGCTTGATCCGAAAGAACCGCGGGCTCGGTATTATCTCGGCCTCGCGGAGTCACAGGCCGGCAAGCTTGAGGAAGCGTTGTCCATCTGGATCGGGCTTGAATCCGAATCCGGACCCGACGCGCCCTGGAACCGATTGCTCGGCGAGCGCATTTCCCGTCTGGCGGCGCGCACCAAGGTGACGCCCGATGCCCTGGCCGCCCGCCGCGAACAGGCTGCGGCAAAAGCCGGCAAGGCGGTAACCGAAGCGCCGCGCGGTCCCACGTCGGAGGATTTAAAAGCCGCCCAATCCATGACACAAAAAGACCGCATGGGGATGATCCGCGGCATGGTGGCGGGATTGTCCGAGCGGCTCAAATCAAATCCCGACGACCTCGCCGGCTGGCAACGACTGGCCCGTTCCTATGACGTGCTGGGGGAGGCTGAGAAGGCGCGCGATGCCTATGGCCATATCGCAAAGCTGCGCCCCGATGACCCGGTGGCCCTCGCGAAATATGCCGCCTCCATCGCGCGTGCCCTGCCTCGGGATGCCCGGATTCCCAAGGAACTGATGGAGATCGGCGACCGTATTCTGACCCTCGACCCGCGCCACACCGGTGCGCTGTGGTTCACCGGCGTGGCCCGCGCCCAAACCGGCGACAGGGCCGGCGCACGCGAGCGCTGGACCCGACTGCTGGCCGAGCTGGACCCCAAGAGCCCGCAATATGCCGACGTCAAAAAGAGCATCGAGGCCCTCGACAAAACAGGACCGTAGAGCATGTCGATTATAAATGAGCATAGGCGGCAACCACCCACCTCCCCTGCCCCCTCCCCCCTAAAGGGCGGAGGGGTACGCAGTTGCAAGAACCCAGTGAACTCCCTCCCCTCACCATTGGGGAGGAGAGGGTTGGGGTGAGGTGGGGAAGCCACCGACACAACTATCAAGCGGGCCAAAAACATGCGCTTGTATAACCAACTTCGATTTACTCTCATCGCTGGTCTCATTTTTACGAACCCCGCTCAGGCGGATTACGCCGACGGCGCGCGGGCCTATGATGGTGGCGATTACGCCACCGCCTTCACCGAATGGCACAGGCTTGCAAAGGAGGGCGATCCGGCGGCGCAGGTTTCTATCGCGAGCCTGTATCGCGGCGGTATCGGCCGGCGGGTCGATCTGGTTCAGGCCGCCTATTGGTACAGCAGAGCCGCCGAGCAGGGCGACGCGGTTGCCCAGATGAATCTGGGCGAAATGTACCAGCATGGCTGGGGTGTCAAACGCGATAATATTGAGGCGTTCGTCTGGTATGACCGGGCGGCGCGGCGGGGAAAGGACTGGGCCGCCGGTCAGCGTGACAGGCTGGCAAAGATGATGACCGGGACGGCACTGGCGGCAGCCCGTAAACGGCTCAGGAAGAATCCGTAAACCGCATCCCGCCCTTGCCCGGCATCATCGGCCGGTGGCATGATCGTGTTATCAAATGAGAAGGAATAGTGCCGTGGCCACGCAGCGCGACAGATCGAGGAAGATCCCCGGAACCACCGTTTTCGATTGGCGGGAATCACATAAGGGCTACCGCCTCAACAAGTTCGCCATGTCTTTCATCAAGCCGGAAAACCGCGAAGCGTTCAAGGCGGATGAAGAGGCTTTCATGGAAAAATGGGGTCTCAGCAATCAGGAAAGGCAGTTCCTCCGCGACCGCGATTTCCGTGGCCTCATCGACGAGTGCGGCGGCAATATCTACATGATCATGAAAATCGGCAACTGCACCGGGCATGGGCTGTATCACATGGGCGCGCAGCTTCGCGGCGAGAGTTTCGAGGACTTCATGGCAACCCGCAACGCCAAAGGAGCGCGCTGAGATGGCACGGATCGTCGGCGGAATCGGATCGTCCCATGTGCCCTCCATCGGCAAGGCCTATGATATGGGGCAGCAGGAAGAGCCGGACTGGAAGCCGCTGTTCGACGCCTACAAGCCGGTTCAGAAATGGCTTGCCGATCTCAAGCCCGATGTGGCCATCGTGGTTTATAACGACCATGGCGGCAGCCTGTTCTTCGATAAATACCCCACCTTCGCCATCGGTGCCGCCGACGGCTACCCCGTAGGCGACGAAGGATGGGGCCAGCGGCCGCTGCCCGATTTCCGGGGCGATGCGGCGTTCTCGTGGCATTTGTGCGAGGAGCTTATCTACAACGAATTCGATATGACGGTGTGCCAGGAATTGGAGGTCGAGCACGGCTTCCTGGTGCCCATGCATCTGTGTTTTCCGCACGATCCCGACTGGCCCATGAGCGTGGTGCCGATAGCGGTCAACGTGATCCAGCACCCCATACCGACGGCGTTGCGCTGCTGGAAGCTGGGCCAGGCCATCCGCCGGGCGGTGGAAGCCTGCGAGCGCGATCTGCGGGTGGTCATCTTCGGTACCGGCGGCATGTCGCATCAGCTCAACGGCACGCGGTTCGGCCATATCAATCCCGACTGGGACAATGATTTCCTCGACAGAATTGCGTCCGACCCGTTTAGCCTCACGGAACTGACCCATCAGGAGATCATGGAGGAGGCCGGCGCCGAGGCGGTGGAAATCATCATGTGGCTGACCATGCGGGGCGCGCTCTCCGACGGCGCCAGGCAGGTTCACCGCAATTATTACGCCCCCATGGCCACCGGCATGGGGCTGATCGCCTTCGAAGAGCCGGATTAGAGCGAATTTCAACCTGTAATAGAATATCCCTAACGAGGTAGGTCACGCATTTCGCTTCACTTTCCGATGAAATACCCCATATGATTGGGAAGGTCTCCGGCTAAGGGGACCCGCAAAAGCGTTTGTAACTCGGGGGATGGGGCGTTTGCGTGCCCGTCGAGAGTTGGCGCAACGCAACGCCGCCCCACCCTGTTACCTGTTAGGAGGGCTGCCTTATGCATGTAGAAACCATTCTCGCGACAAAAGGATCGGACGTGGTCACCGTTCGGGACGATGAAACCATCGCCCAGGCCGTGACACGGCTTGAAGGACACGGCATTGGTGCGCTTGTGGTGGTCGATGGCGCCGACAAGCCCATCGGAATCCTGTCGGAACGGGACATCGCCCGGGGCGTATCGAGCCATGGCCCGCGCCTGCCCGAAGCGCCGGTCAAGGCACTGATGAGCGGCAACCTGGTGACCTGCGGCCCCGACGATTCCATCGCCGAGCTCATGGCGGTCATGACCGAAAAGCGGATCCGCCATCTGCCGGTGGTCGGCGGCGGCGCGCTGGTCGGGATCGTCTCCATCGGCGATGTGGTGAAAGTACGTCTCGGTGAGATCGAAGAAGAAGCCAACGCCATGCGGGCCTATATCGCTGGAAACTGATTTATCTCCGACCGCACATTGAAAAAGGCGTCCTCTTTCGAGGACGCCTTTCTCTAACCCGACGCAAATTGCGCCGCGGCCGACCGGTTATTTCAGAAGCAATTTTCTGAGGGTGTTATAGGTCTCGGCCGGCATGCGTTTCTTGGCCGCATCCCAGGTCGCGTTATAGGCCGTATCCAGATACGCCTTGGCCGCCTCGCCCTTCAGATCGACATGCTTCACGCCCGAGGCAAAGACCTTTTTGTTATCGATCGCAACCAGCTTCCGCAGACTGGCAACGCTATCCTTTTCATACTGGATACTGGCTGCATCCAACGCGTCACGCTGTGTCTTGGTGAGCTTGTTATAGGCATCCAAATTCATGACGATGGTCGACGACGTGCGCCACCAGCCGGGGCCGACGCGGTATTTGATGAATTTAGACCAGCCATAACGGGCCACGCCGCCTTCCGGCCAGGCGAGGCCTTTCACAACGCCGCGTTCCAGCGACGTATAGACATCACCCGGAGAGATGTTGATGGGAACGGCGCCCATCTTTTTGAACATGGGGTGATAACCGGCGGTGGAGCGCACCTTGAAGCCGGAGAGATCGAGGCCGGTCTTTTTACTGATACGCGATTTGTAATCGCCGGCGAGGTAGACATGAAACACCGTGGCGCCTTCCATGCCATGGGCCAGAAGCTTGCCATTGAGGCCCTTCTGCCAGCATGCATCCAGCGCGGCCCAGCCGCCATTCTTGCGAAGCTCGGCCTGCGGAACGTTGGAAAGCGGAATGACGCGGGCGCAGGGGACGAGCCCGGCATAATAGACACTGGGGCCGAACATCACATCGATCACGCCGCGCTTCAGCGCCGCACCCTGTTTCCGGTTGGGGATGACCTCGGGCCCGCCCTTATAGTCTAGCTTGATGCCGTTATTGGCCTTGTTAACGGGATCATGGAAATCCTGAAAATAAACGATGGATTGGTCATGGGTCTTGATCAGGCTGGTGGTCACCGTCAAATCCACTGCCTGGGCGGAAGCCCCCGTCCAAAGCGCCACCGCGGATAACCCGGCGACCCAATGGGCACCTCTGAAATGTAGCATGAAGCATCTCCCTGATACGTTGGTTAGATTGATCATCGCACGCGGTTACTACGCCATCGGTTGCTGGCGATGACGGTAAATTTGTCGGCGACCACGGTCAAGGAGGGGATGGTGGGTTGAAAATTCGCAAACGGATGTTATCGGGGCGCCGATCTGATCAATCTGGCGCTTTACGAATAGCCAATAGACGGATTTAATCGTCGTTCGGTTTGAGTCTCTCTATCAAACACAGATCAGGCGATGGCGGAGATACGGAAATGGGCGAGAAATTCGATCGGTCGGTCGAGGATATGGGAAATATTATCGGACTCGAACATGTCAACGTGCAGGTCGGTGATCAGCGTCTGGCGACGCTGTTCTACGTATCCGGGCTGGGGCTGACACGCGATCCCTATCTGCAGATCGGCGTCACCAATATGTGGGTCAATGTGGGACGCAGCCAGTTTCATTTGCCGACCAACGAGCCGCAGGTGCTGCGCGGCCGAATCGGGCTGGTAATGCCCGGTCTGGATGCGCTGGTCGACAGGCTGGAAAGTGTCCGGGAGCCGCTGGAAGAGACGCAATTCGATTTTGCCGCCCCCAATGGCAATAACGTCGTCGATGTCACCTGCCCGTGGGGCAACAAATTTCGCTGCCATGAAGCGGGCGGGAAGTTCGATCCCATGGGGTTGGGGATGCCCTATGTCCAATTCGACGTCCCCGCCGGCACCACCGACGGTATCGCCCGGTTTTATGACCAGATCTTTGCCGCGCCGGCCAGGATCGGCGACTGGGAGGGAGCCCCGGCGGCCATTATCCAGGCGGGGCTGTGTCAGGAGCTGGTGTTCCGTGAGACCGACGCACCCCTGCCGGCGTTCGATGAGCATCACATCCAGATTTATGTCGGCGATT
Organism: Rhodospirillaceae bacterium; assembly: GCA_018660305.1. Next base: position 14,545 of record JABJKO010000247.1, on the reverse strand, counting down.
TTTCCGGCCCGTACAACCGGTTGAAAGAACGGGGCCTGATCAGCCAGGAAAGCAACCAGCATCAATACCGGTTCGTGATGATCGTCGATCCCGACAGCGGCAAGGAACTCTTCGAGATCGATCACGAAGTACGCTCCATGACCCATCCACTCTGGGGCAGGCCGTTTGTCAACCGCAACCCGGAATCGACCAACCGGACCTTTGCCGCCGGACACGAGCATCGCTCCTGGTCGGTGCCGTGGACGGCTCAATGACCGTCAGGTTCTAGACGTCGGGAAATCACAATTCGAAGCGGTCACCGAACCACCGTGGATTCCGCCCCCCTTCAGTAACGGCAGACCCCCTGCGTCTTACTCCGCCGCGGCCGATTGGTTTTCCGCGATATCGAAGACCATTTCCACCAGCACGCCGTTTGGATCGTCGAAGAACACCTGTATGAGGGTGTTATCCGGGGTCGGACGTTCCTCGTATTCAACACCCTTGGAATCCAGTTTTTCCTTCAGCGTATGGAGGCCTTTGCAATCAAAGGCAATGTGACCGAATCCGTAATCGCTATCCGCCTCGGGGCTCCGTCCCTTGGGATCGCGGGTGGAAATATGGACCAGCGGATGATCGGCGACATACATCCAGTAGCCGCCAAACTGGAAGTCCGGCCGCGGCCCTACCGTGAGATCCATGTAATATTCGTAGAACTCGCGGGTTGCTTCGAGCTTTTCGGGCGTGGTGCGAACATTCAGGTGATGCAGACCGCTGACTTGCATGGCGTTTTCTCCTTAAGGGCGGGTCACTGGGGAACCGACGGCGCGATATTAGCCGTGGCCGGCAATTACCCATATTTCCGGTTGCCGCAATCATGAAATCATTTAAAGCCGGGGGCAAGGCCTTGGAATCGGACCCGTTATTTGCCGGGGAAAAACACCTGTTTGCCCTTGATGCGAAAGGCCGCGATCGCCGCTTGCCCTTCCGTCCCCATGAGCCAGTCGGCGAACATGGTCGCCTCCCTGTCCTTAACCCCGGGATGTCTGGCCGGATTGACGACGATGACCCCATAAGGGTTGGCAAGGCGTTTGTCGCCTTCGGCCAGCAGGGCCAGGATTCGTTTATTCTTGAACGCAAGCCAGGTGGCGCGATCGGCCAGCGTGTAGGCGCCCCGCGCCGCCGCGAAATTCAGCGTCGCCCCCATCCCGGATCCCGTCTCAAGGTACCACCGCCCGGAAAACTTTAGAGGATCGAGGCCGGCGCTCCGCCAGAGGGCGCGTTCCTTCGTATGGGTTCCGCTCCTATCGCCCCGGGACGCGAATAAGGCCTTTGCCTGATAGAGGCGGGTCACCACCTTCGCGGCACTCCGCACACCGCGTATGCCGGCGGGATCGGATTTCGGTCCCACAATGACAAAATCGTTATGCATGACCGCCTGCCGGCCGATCCCGTGGCCGGCCGCCAAGAAGCGTTTTTCCTGCTCTGGCGCATGGACCAGGACAGCATCGGCATCGCCCCGCGACGCCAGCCGCAAGGCGGCCCCTGTCCCCACCGCGACCACACGCACGGCAACGCCGCTGCGCGCCGTAAATTTAGGCAGCAGATAGCGGAACAACCCCGAATTGTCGGTCGAGGTGGTCGACGCCAGGGTGATGAATTTCTCCGACGCCTGTCCGCCACCGGTCATGGCGATCGAAGCAGCCAGGCAAAGGACACAAATGAGAGTCGGTAACTTGCCGCGCCCGCCAGGCATCAGAATTCTCCTTCGATAAACGCGCGGGCCTCGGAGGTTTCCGGCGCATGGAAAAAACGATCCGCGGGGGTCTGCTCGAGCAGGCGGCCGTTGAACATAAACAGGACTTCGTCAGCCAGCCTGCGGGCCTGCCCCAGATTCTGGGTCGTCAGCACCACCTTGGTGCCCGCTTTATGGATCGATGAAATTATATCCTCGACCGCCCGGGTCGCGGCGGGATCAAGGCTCGCCGTGGGCTCGTCGAGAAACAGAATTTCGGGCTGCAGAACCCAGATGCGGGCCAGCGCAAGGCGCTGTTGCTCGCCGACCGACAACACGGGAGCCGGAACCCGCGCATGTGCGGTCAGACCGGTGCGCTCGAGGGCCTCCGCGATAGGCGTGCCGCGTTCCGACCGAGGCACGCCCTGGCAGGCGAGCACATAATCCACATTCGCATATACCGACCGGCGCAGCATGACCGGGCGCTGAAAAACCATGGCCTGCCGGGCGCGGGCGTGGGTCATGGGGCTTCCGTTCCACTGGACCGACCCACTGGTAGGCGCCGTCAGACCATGGCACAGCCGTAATATCAGGCTTTTGCCGGCACCGTTTGGCCCGAGGATGACGCTGCGGGAGCCGGCTTCCAGGGAGAAATCGAGATCGTGAAGCAGCCGGCGCGCACCGGCGTCAAAGCACAGCTTCTCTATCCTGAGCGGCAATATGGACGGAAAACTCATGGCACCGCCTTCGTATGGAAAGCACTGCTGAGCCAATAGGTCGCCGTACTGATCGCCAGACTGATGGTGATCAATATAAAACCAAGCGCCAGGGCCAGCCCAAGTTCACCTTTGCTGGTTTCGAGGGCAATGGATGTGGTCATGACCCTTGTGACGTGGTCGATATTTCCGCCAACGATCATCACCGCACCGACTTCGGCCGAAGCACGCCCGAACCCGGCCAGTACCGCCGTGGCCAGCGGCACTCTGCCATCCCACAATATGGTCGAAACCATGCGCCCGCGGGAGGCGCCGAAAGATCGCAGCTGATCGGCATAGTCGTCCCACAATGTCTCCGACGCCTGGCGGGACAGAGAAGCAACGATGGGAAACACCAGCAGGGTCTGTGCGATGATCATCGCCGCCGGCGTAAAGAGCAGGCCGAGGGTGCCGAACGAGCCCGCGCGGGACAACAACAAATAAACCAGCAGCCCCACGACGACAGGCGGCAACCCCATCAAGGCGTTCAGCGCAACGGCAATGACCCGTCTGCCGGGAAAAGAAAAAATCGCGAGCGCAGCCCCCAGCGGCAGCCCAAAAAGCGACGCGATCCCCACCGCGATGAGACTGACGTAGAGCGACCGGGCGACGATCTCGATCAAGGCCGGATCAAGCTCAATCACCATGCGCGCGGCCAGGCCGAAGGCGTCACTAAATTCGTTCACCGCACCATTCTACCAAAGGTGAAAAGGGATCTATGTTTAGCGCGTTAGTGCGCCGACCGCACGCCGATGGTCTTGAGGAATTCCCTGATTTCCAGATTGAAATGTTCTTCGGTCATTATTCCGTTCTTTCCCTGTTGGCGGTCAAGATGCGGGAGCCAGTGGCAAATTGACCAGCAAATTCTGTGGTTTAAGCGTCACGATATTTTGATCGTTCATGGCCAGCCCGAGATAAACAGGGCGCCCGCCCACTTCCGGCCGCAGCGCGACGTCGCCTTTGAATTCGAGACGAAACAAGGCGATAAGGCGATCGGTGCGATCCTCATCGACCTCCACACCGTCATACAAATCATTCAGAATGGCACTTGAGACCATGTCGAGCCCGATATGCCAGACCCATCGTTCGTCCTGAATTTCCCGAACCGGCTCGATTGCCGTCTCAACGCCGAGCAGATGGATCATCCAGGCTTCGAGAACCCGGCACAGCGACCCTAATCCCGGCTGACCGAAGCTGGCGTCATACACCATATCGTAGCGGTCGCTGCGGTCCCAATAACTGCCCGCGTTCCGCGCCGACAGCACATCCAGTTCGACCTGATCCAACGATGTTTCCATTTCAATCAGAAACCGTCCGAGATTGCCCAACCCGCCGGTTTCGCGTTTCATTTCAATGGTTTCTTCGTCCGCCATCAGGATCGCACCCTCATTGAGGCTGACCTTCTGCGTCCGAAAGAACAGCTCCGCTGCGCGCAGTTGGAGCGTGTCATCGCACCCGTCCAGAACGCGGCGCAAAATGACATGGGCCATCTGGTCGATGAACAATGGCGGCGTGGTCCCGACGTTCGACTGGAACAGCGTCAGGTAACAGGCTTCGACCGTCCCGGCGGCGATAAGCCGGTCGCGAAAATCCAGCACGACATTATAGTTTTCGCGGACGTCGGAATCCTCGATGGCCGCCAATTCACCAGACTCCACCTCGCGCCGCGGATTTTCCAGCAACGCCGCGTTCAAGGCCTGTTCGGCGGCACAGGATTCCGGTTCAAGCTGCAATTCGGGCCGACGAAAATAAGCCCGCAGAAAATCATCCGTGACACCCAGAAGGCCGTCCTCGCGCAATTCAAGCAGGTGATAACCGGAAGTTTTCCAAAAGTCGGGCATGGGCTGTCCTGACGCGCCGGCTCTAAGGCACTGGTTGCGACTGGGGCGCCGCTACCAGACGGAATTGTTCGCGGATGCCATCGTCGCCCAGCGTGCGGTCGACGGCGATGATACTATTCAACGGGTGTTCGCACAGACCGGTGGCGAATTCCAGCTCCTCCCTCGCTGCCGGCAACGCGCTTTCGATATCGGGAGCCCCGTACCGGGCGACGAAATGCAAGGCAAGGGAATTGGCGAGGGTTTCATATTCCGCGTCGGGCATTTCGCCGACCTTGACGAGACTGGACCAGCCAAAGCTGGCCAGCCCGAGAAATCCCAACGAGAATGCCTGCCCGGTCTTACCGGTGAGGTCGTCGGCGCTCAGATTGGAGAACACGAAAGAACCCGGTATTGCCCATTCTCCGCCTTCAGCGGCGCGTTCGAAGATGTGCGTATCTGAATCATCAAGACGAACCGTCAGGGGAAAGCGGATCAATTGCCCCTCCCTTTTCGCATTGGTTCGTAGCTCGGAATGAAAGTTCGTGATACCATATCAACACGCAATTTTCGGGGGATGAGCATGAAAGCATTTATGTGGGCGATTGTCGCGTGCTTCGGGATAAGCATCGCCGCGGGTTTTGTGCTGACGGCGCAAAACGACTCCCAACATGCCACACGAACGGCGGAAAGCGTGCGGCTGAATTAGCATCGCCTTTCACCGCGGGGACAAATTCTGTTGTCCGCCAATGGCGGGGACAGACGGTTTCAGGGTCGCCGTAAGCTGCCGCATATAATCGATCAGATGGCGCAATTGCTGGCTCTGCGGAATTCGTTGCACTGGCATTTTGGTCCCCGGCACGAAAACGTCCGGCCCCTTGTTAAACAAATCGAATAGCGTGCGTGCGTTCCAGGTCACATCGGCCTGGCGTAGGGCGTCGGAATATTTATATCCGGCGATGGCGCCGGCCCGTCTTCCAAACAATCCGGCAAAATGGGGTCCCGACCGTCGCGGGCCGTCGCCGGAAAGCGAATGGCACGCCGCGCATTTGCGATAGAGCCGTGCCCCGGGATGATCGCTTTCGAGCCACGGCTTGGGGCCGGAATCGCCTTCTCCGGGAATACCGATCCGATCACCGGTTGCGATGTGCCACACCCTTATGGCGCCGTCAGAGCCGGCCGAAAGGGCAAACCGGCCATCCCGCGAAAACGCCACCGCCCAGACCGGTTTGACGTGTGTCTGAATAACCCGATGCTGCGCGCGCGACGCTACGTCCCAAACCACCAACGTTCCATCGCGTCCACCAGAGATGGCGTATTTCCCGTCAGGAGAAAAATCAACGCCATAGACCGGCCCCTCATGGCCCTTGAGGACAGCGATCTCCCTCTGGTCCGCGAGATCCCAGAGCCGCACCGTCGCATCGGTACTGGCCGAAATGGCGATCCTGCCCGATGGCGACACCGCCACCTGCGCGACGACCCAGGAATGACCGGTCATCTCGCCGAGCTGAGAGCCGTCGCTTATGCGCCACAGACGGAGAGCGCCGTCCCTGGCAGCGGTAAGGAGGGTCTTGCCGTCGGGCAGGAAACGGACCACCGTCAGATCCGTCTTATGGTTGATCCGGCGAATCGTTTTGCCGGAATCCACATCCCACAGCCGGACAGTCCGGTCCCATGATCCCGATGCGATCAACTTGCCGTCGGGCGATACCGCAACCGACATGGCCTTGCCCGTATGACCCTTAAATTGGTGGAGCGGTTTCTTTTGAACGATATCCCACAGGATAAGGGACCCGTCATCGCTCGCCGTTACCGCGCGCTTTCCATCGGGCATATAGGCGACGCCGTTGATAGGACCGAAATGGTCTTCCAGAACGGCGATGGATTTCTGTTCCTCGAAATCCCAGATACGCGCCGTGTAATCAAAACTGCCGGTCAGAATGGTCCTGCCATCGGGGGCAACGGCGAGGGCGCGGACCATGCCGCCATGCCCCAGCATATCGGCGGCGGCAGGGGACACCGCGAATACGGGAAAGATTGCTGTCACGGCCGCGCCAATTACGCACATTCTGCATTGGCGGAATAAGGTCACGGCAATTCCTCAATTATCGAGAAAAGCATCGAGCGGAATGCGGTCCAGCACATCTCCGTGCCGCAGAAGCAGGGCGCCATCATCGTCAATGGCCTCAAACGCCCCTCGAAAGTCCAGGTCACCAAGAGAGATTTCAACCTCCTCGCCTTCCTCGACCGAATGACGGACCCACATTGCGCGCAGGGGTGAAAAACCATCATCCTGCCAACGGCTAGTCCAGCTTAAAAAATGCCGGGAAAAACTTTCGAGAAGCTGGATCGTCGTTAAATCCGCAGCACCTTCGTCCAGGAGCGTCGTTTGATAATTGCCGCCATCGCGCCCATCGGGAACCGCGCCGGACACCGCCGCCGTCACCCTTAACGTCAGCCAGGGCGGGACGGAATTCTCGGCAAGATCGGGGGGCGCGGAAAGCCGGACATGGGCGACCAGCCCAAGGTTCGCCTCCATCCTGTTGGGCCAGCGGTAAGTGAGATCTATCCCCGCCGGCACAACGCTGCCAATGGCATCGCCCAAGCCCAGCATGCCGGCATAAATAACCAGTTTCGATTTTGCGAAATCCATATGGGGATGAAGGATCACCGCACAGTCCAGCAGGGTCGCGGAATCGATACAAAATATCGTCGCCGGGTCCGCGCCCTCCAGCGCCCTTTCCTTTGCACGCGCCATGGGGTCATCGTCCGGGCCAAGCGGTACAAATCGGTAGATTGGGGGAAGACGCGCGCTTTCGATCATGTTGGTCCGTGACGGGCTAATTGGGTGCCTGGCGCATCGCGCCCATCCTGGAGGCTGCTAACATGTGAACCGGGACACTGCTCTAGCGCCAGTTCCAGCCCTGTCTGAGGACGCCGGTTGGTTGCCGATTGGTCTCATTGGCCCCGTCACCCTCGGCATAATCGTATCCGCTGCGGCGATGGCGAAACCCCGACACGAGACGGCCCGTATCGGGATCGACGGCCAGCCTGCTGACCTGAAAGGCCGAGTTCTCATTGCCGCCCGGCGACATGACGGTCAACAGAAACACACTCTTGCCGGCAAAGGTGGTTTTGGAAATTTTAAGCACTTTCACGCCGAACTGCCGCTCGATGGAATCGCTGGCCTGCTGTGCCGTCATGGCGCCCTGCGCCGTTCCCGGGGTGGCCGCGGCCATCAAGCAAAGGACGGCAAAGGCAGCGGTGAAACTGGTGAATTTCACCCTAAACATCGGTTTTCTGGGATGGCGCGCTGGCTGGAACCTCGCCGCCACCCTTGGAGTCCATCTCTTCCATCCAGAGGCTGTGATGCTGGCGGGCCCAGTTTTCGTCGACATACCCGCTACCCATCGCATCATAAGCGCCTTCCATGCCAAGCCAGCCAATATAGATATGCGCCAGAATGACGGCGATCATCACCAGCGACAGGATGCCGTGCCACACCTGTGTCAGCTGCATCTCCTGCATGATCGTCAGGTTGGTGGGCAAATCGAATCCGACGGCATTGAGCAGGGCGAAGGTGCCGCCGAACGGCCTGAACTCGAACGGGAACAGCAAACAAAGACCGGAGACGCTCAGTGATATACCGGTGAGCACCACCAGCCAGAAGATGATTTTCTGGCCGGCGTTGAATTTGCGCGCCGGGGGATGAACTCCCTTGGAAAACAGCCCGCCGCCTTTTGACACCCAGACCCAATCCTGCCGGTTCGGTAAATTGTCCCTGATCCACAGAACCAGGATCAGAACAATCCCCACCATGAAGGCAAAACCCAGGAAATTGTGAGCGTATTTCCCCCACAATGTGAAGGTGGAAAACGCGTCTCCGCCGATCACCGGCTTAATCACATAGCGGCCATACAGCATGTTAAGGCCGGTCAGCCCGAGGGCGACGAAGCTCGATGCGGTCAGCCAGTGGGCGAAACGTTCCACATTGTTGAACCGCTCGATGAGGCGGCCCGCCAGGCCATTATCCACCTTTATTTGTCCCCGAATGAGGAAGAATACCAGTAGAAGAACCAGCACGCCGCCCATCAGCCAGACGCCGAAGGTGGACATGGGACCGTTGCGAAAGGCGCGCCAGTTTTCGCCTTCCGACTGAATCATGATGCCGGTCTGCCGGTCGGGCAGAGTAACCGACCCCCGATCACCGCGGCGGATGATCCGCCACATATCGGAGGTACTGGTATTACCCACGGACTCGCCGGGTACGGTGCCTTTTTGTTGGGCAAATGCCGGCGTCACCAGGTCGATGCCGCCGCTATTGGGGAGCGCGCCACTCAATCCGAGAACAAAAAACCCGAGAACCGCGATGACGCGGCTTAAATTCAATATAGGTTTTCTCATGAAGCGTTCTCCCAGAGCCGCCATGTTTAAAGCCCCTTAACCGCCAAATTATTTTCGCGGTGCCGGTGGACGAACGTCCGCCGACGATGATCCGCCGGAATTGCCGACCGACCCGCCGCCGGTCGAATCGAGACCGCCCTGATGGCGGATCCGGTCCATGAGTGCGCGGCGCGCATTACTCGATATTTGGGTGTCGGGCTTGCCGGCATAATTGCCTTTGTCATTTGCCGACCGCCCCTGTACCTCGTCCCGACAGGCGCCCAGCGTGAGACTGGCAGCCACTAAGCCGCTGATCAGAAACGCCGTCCTCATCGTTTGCATTTTTACCGCCACTTTCATCATCAATGTCTGTATCTGATTGGTCTATGTCTGATTGCAAGGAGAAGCGCCGACGCGACCGTTGCGGAAACAGGCGCGCCGGATCTGGCCCAATGGAGAGCGGGTCGCCAAAGGCGTCCCGCTCCGAACCATCGGGTTAGTCCTCAGGTACGTCCGCCCTTGAGCTGATAGGCTGTGCCCCACCCCCAGGCGCCGGATCCGAACCCGCGCGCAACGACCCGTTCGCGATAGATGTCCGACACCTGATCGCTGTCGCCAGCAAGCAACGCCTTGGTCGAACACATTTCCGCGCACAGCGGCAATTTGCCTTCGGCCAACCGGTTACGTCCGTATTTCTGGAACTCGGCAGAGGAGTCGTTTTCCTCCGGTCCACCGGCGCAGAAGGTACATTTGTCCATCTTGCCGCGGCTGCCGAAGTTTCCGGCCTGCGGATATTGCGGCGCACCAAACGGGCAGGCGAACAGACAATAGCCGCAGCCGATGCAGACATCCTTGGAATGCAGAACCACGCCATCCTGGGTCTGATAAAATGCATCCACCGGACAGACCGCCATGCAGGGCGGATCTGAGCAATGCATACAGGCAACCGAGATCGAACGCTCGCCCGGCTTACCGTCATTGATGGTCACCACACGGCGGCGGTTGATGCCCCACGGGACTTCATGCTCGTTCTTGCATGCCGTGACACAGGCGTTGCATTCGATGCATCGCTCGGCATCGACAAGGAATTTCATTCTTGCCATTGGTCGATCCTCCCTTACGCCCGCTTGACGCGGCACAGCGAGACCTTGGTCTCCTGCATCTGCGTCACGGAATCATAGCCATAGGTCATGGCGGTGTTGGCTGCCTCACCCAGCACATAGGGATCCGTACCCTTCGGATACTTGTCCCTCTGGCTCTTGCCCATCCAGTGCCCGCCGAAATGGAACGGCAAGAAGACGACACCGCGATCCACCCTTTCGGTCACCAGCGCCTTTACCTTCACACGGGCGCCTTCCGGACTTTCGAGCCACATATCCGAGCCATTCCGGATACTTGCATTGTTGGCGTCGAACGGATTGATCTCGCAGAACATTTCCTGCTGAAGTTCCGCGAGCCAGGGGTTCGACCGGCTCTCGTCGCCGCCGCCTTCATATTCCACAAGCCGGCCCGTGGTCAGGATGATGGGATAATCCTTGGAAAAATCCTTGTCCTGGATTGTTTTGTACAGGGTCGGCAGACGGTAGTTCTTGGTGTCGGGATAGGTCTCGTATTTGGGCAACAGATCGCGCCGCGCCGTATAGAGCGGTTCGCGATGGACCGGCACCGGATCCGGGAAATTCCAGACCACGGCCCGCGCCTTGGCGTTGCCGAACGGGGCACAGCCATGCTTGATCGCCACCCGCTGGATACCGCCCGAAAGGTCGGTCTTCCAGTTGGTCTTGTCGCCGGCCACCTTATCGATGGCGGCCCGTTCCGATGACGTCAGGTCCCCATCCCAGCCAAGTTTCTTGAGCATGGCCATGGTGAACTCGGGATACCCGTCCTTGATTTCAGAACCCACCGGATAGGAGCCTTCGGCCAGGAGATTCTCACCCTTCCGCTGCACCCCGAACCGGGCCCGGAAACAAAGCCCGCCTTCGGCCACCGGTTTGGACGTGTCGTAGAGCACCGGCGTTCCGGGATGTTTCATCTCCGCGGTCCCCCAGCAGGGCCACGGCAACCCGTAATATTCACCGTCCACCGGCCCGCCATTGGCCCGCAGGGTGGTCTTGTCGAAGGTCGACTGATTTGCCATGTGGGCGCGCAGCCGCTCAGGCGACTGACCGGTATAGCCAATGGTCCACATGCCATTGTTGAATTCGCGGGTGATGTCTTCGACGAGCGGTTCCTCGCCGTTCAGCTTGATGTTTTTGAAGAACTCCTTCGCGAAACCCAGCTTCTTGGCGAACTTGGCCATGATGGTGTGATCCGGCAACGCTTCAAACAGCGGTTTGACCACTGGTTCGCGCCACTGGATCGACCGGTTTGACGCGGTGACCGAGCCATAGGTCTCGAACTGGGTCGCCGCCGGCAGCAGATAGACGCCGTCCGTGCGGTCGTGCATGACCGCCGACATGGTCGGGTAGGGATCGATCACCACCAGAAGGTCGAGCTTTTCCATCGCCTTTTTCATGTCGGGCAGGCGCGATTGCGAGTTTGGCGCATGGCCCCAGAAGACCATGGCCCGGATATTGTCCGGCTGATCCATTTTCTTCTTATCTTCCAGAACCCCGTCGAACCAGCGCGACACGGGGATACCCTTCGTTTCCATCAGCTTCTTGGTAGCGAAGCGTCCTTTGACATAGTTGTAATCGACATCCCAGACACGGGACCAATGCTTCCAGGCGCCCGTGCTCAGCCCGTAATAACCGGGCAGGCTGTGCGACAGCACGCACATGTCCGTGGCGCCCTGCACATTGTCGTGGCCGCGGAAAATATTGGTGCCGCCGCCCGATGTCGCCGCATTGCCCAGCGCGAGCTGGAGCACGCAGTAGGCGCGGGTATTGTTGTTGCCGGTAGTGTGCTGGGTCCCGCCCATGCACCAGATGATTGTGCCGGGACGATTGTTCGCCAGCGTGCGCGCCACGCGCTTGAGCTGCGAACCCGGAACGCCGGTGACCCGTTCGGTCTCCTTCGGGTCCCACTTTTTCACTTCGGTCTTGATCTCATCCATGCCCCAGACGCGCTGGCGGATGAAGGCTTTATCTTCCCAGCCATTTTCGAAGATGTGCCACAGGATGCCCCAGATCAGAGCGACATCGGTGCCGGGCCGCAGGCGGACATATTCGTCGGCATGCGCCGCGGTCCTCGTAAAGCGGGGGTCGCAGACGATGATCGGCGCGTTGCGCTGTTCCTTGGCCTTGAGAATATGCAGCAACGACACCGGATGGGCTTCCGCCGGGTTGGACCCGATCAACAGCACCGCCCGTGAATTGTGGATGTCGTTGAAGCTGTTGGTCATCGCACCGTAGCCCCAGGTATTGGCCACGCCGGCAACCGTCGTCGAATGGCAGATCCGCGCCTGATGGTCGCCATTATTGGACCCCCAGAAGGCATAGAACTTGCGGAACAGATAGGATTGCTCGTTGCTGAACTTGGCCGATCCGAGCCAGTAGACGGAATCGGGGCCGGACTTCTTGCGGATATCCAGCATCTTGTCGCCGATCTGGCTGATGGCTTCGTCCCAGGACACGCGCTTCCACTTACCGCCTTCGAGCTTGACCGGATAGCGCAGCCGCCGCTCGCCATGGGCGTGTTCGCGGACGCTGGCGCCCTTGGCGCAATGGGCGCCGAGATTGATCGGGCTGTCGAAGCTCGGTTCCTGACCGACCCAGACACCGCCCTGGACTTCCGCCGTCACCGTGCAGCCAACCGCGCAATGGGTGCAGACCGAGAGAACCTTCTTCATTTCCTTGGCGGCCGCCTGGGTCGCCGCATTGGCCTTCTTGACCATGCTGTAATTCAGGGTGGACGCCGCCGCCAGCCCACCGGCCACGAGACCGGACTTCTTGAGGAAGCCGCGCCGATCTACCGCACCGCTGTTTCCCGCCAATGTCGATGCAAGACCATTGCCCCGAGCAACCCCATCGATTTTCTTGATAAGCATTTCCGCCTCCTATCCCTTCGTCCCCACTACCCGCTAGAATCGCGCCAAACGATAGGCGGTCTTAACGTGATCGGTTTCCTGATAATCCCCAGCGGTGTGATCGCCCTTATCCGGTTCGATCGCGTTCGCCGATGGAATGGCCAACCCAACAGCCGCGGCACCGACAACACCTGTACCGGCACCGCGAATGAACTGACGGCGCGAAGGAGATTTTAGTTTGTCGTCTTTGGTCATGAGATGACCTCCTGTGGCGAGAAAAACCAATATTCCAAAAAGAATCAGCTACGCTTCCATTTCAAACGATTGCGCTTCGATCTGCATAAACACGCGCCCCAGCGTTCCCACGGGACGATAGAATGAGGCGCTCGGTGAGTGCTCCAAATCCTCAAAACAACGGGGTGCCCATGGCCGGATATGGGTGTCGAAAAATTCCTTCTGATCGGCAATCGACGCCGGTGCCCCGAATTCACCCATGATCAACGCGCACATCGCTTCGCACAGGGAGGCGATGTGGTCCTCGGGTTCAACCGTCTCGTCGGATTTCGCAATGCCCAGATCCGCCAGCGCGCCGCGCAGCTTGGCCAAGGGCTTTTCATGCATAAAACCCGTCAGGTAATAGCTGCCATAAGGTTTGAGCTCGGATTCACCGATGCCAATGAAAAGGGTATGGAACTCGTCGGCAATCGCATCGGCAGGATAGACCGCCGCAACCGCGGCAAGATCGCCGATCGCCTGACCAAATTCGGTGTCCCCGGCTTCCGCCGAGGATAGAAAATCGAGGAGTTCGTTATCGGGTTCGTCCCGGAGAAGGGTCGCCAGCAACGCATAGGTATCGGCGCGTAGAATATCCTCAGGCGCCGCTCCCTGCGACGCTGCCGTTGCCACACTTTCCGTGGGCACGGTTTCCATCCCTCTCCCCTACGCCAGTTTATCGGCGCTTTTGACGCATACTTAATCATGTATACCAGGAAAGTGTCCGGCAGTGTGATTGCGGAGTCAAGCGAATGTCCATTGGAGGCCCAGCGTAAATTACTTGGTTTTCTTACTGTTTTCCGATGGCAGACAAGTCACGACTGGAATAACCCTTAAGATAGCCGGTACTTAGTCCGTTTTGGAGAGAATCCCATCACGGGCAAAATCAGTGGGTGCAAAAATTCAAATAATTGTGTCCGAACCAGTTGGATATGATCCGATGATTGGATGGGAGCTCACTAACCGTTCAGCCCGCCGGCGATTCTCCGGTGCCGCGCGGACCCGCGTCGGCCAAATCAGGGTCGGTATCGGCATCCGGCTCTGCCTCCTGGGCCAGCAATTCTTCTCCTGCATCTTCTGACTCTTCTGCTTCCGCCTCAGCCGGCTCTTCCTCGTCCGCGCCCGGACGGGTGAATTTCTCGCCGGCATCGGCCAGGCGCTGCATATAGTCCGCGCCGGATTTCAGGATGGCGCCGAAATCCTCGTCATAATCGTTGAGCCCGTCCAGATTGGCGAGGACAGGATCACTCAGCCACAATTTCCGCAGGGCCATCCGTTTCAGCTCTTCAGGAACGCCGTCGCGCAGGAAGCCGGTGTAATCGGAATCCTTATCCAGGGTTTCGATATCCGGCAGATTGGCGACGACTTCCGGGTCGATCTCTTCGGGCTCGTTGCCCTCTTCAGGTACAGCCGCGATCCCGTCTTCCGGCAAGCCGGCGTCGCCCGCCGGGTCTTCGGTGGGCTCACCCTCAATCTTGCGCCGGGACCAGCGCCGCAGGAAATCCTCGTTTGAATCGCCCGTTGTCATCGCAAACCACGGGGTCCGGCAACAGAAGCCGGTCCCCCCTTGCGCGGGTCGTGGGGTTTGCGTTTGCGCTTATAGACCGGCTCGTCCACGTGATAGCGTTGGACGAAGGCG
>JABJKO010000193.1 GCA_018660305.1 Rhodospirillaceae bacterium | reverse complement strand
GCGGTGCTGCGGGAATACGACAAGGTCATGAGCGTGATTTTGCCGACCCTGGGCGCCGAGCGCCAGGCCACCTACAGCCCGTTTCTGCCGGTCTGCCCCGACACCGGCAAGGTCCTGCAATTGCCGATCATCGAGCGGAACCTGGATGCGGGTACGGTTGTCTATGAGAACGATGCCGGCAAAAAGGTCGAAGTGCCGGTCACGGGGGGACATTGCAAGCTGCAATGGAAGGCGGACTGGGCCATGCGCTGGTTCGCCCTGGACGTGGATTACGAGATGTCGGGCAAGGATCTGATCGAGTCTGTCAAACTGTCGTCCAAGATCTGCCGTATCCTCGGCGCCCGGCCGCCCGAAAGCTTCACCTACGAGCTGTTCCTGGACGAAAACGGCAAGAAAATCTCGAAATCCATCGGCAATGGCATCACCATCGATGAATGGCTGCGCTATGCCTCGCCCGAGAGCCTGTCGTTGTACATGTTCCAGCAACCGCGCCGGGCCAAGCGCTTGTTCTTCGACGTCATTCCGCGGGCCGCGGACGATTATCTGCGTTTTCGGGAGACCTATCAGGGCCAGGAAGATTCCGAAAAACTGGCCAACCCCGCCTGGCACATCCATGGCGGCGAGCCACCCCAGGAAGACGTGCCGTTGACCTTTGCCCTGTTGATGAACCTGGCGGGGGCCTGCAATTCCGAGGACCCCGCCGTGCTGTGGGGCTTCATCTCCCGCTACGCGCCGGGGGCGACACCGCAGAGCCACCCAAAACTGGATGCCCTGGTGGGCTATGCCATCAACTATTACCGGGACTTCGTGAAGCCGCACAAACAATACCGCCAACCTACCGATCAAGAACGGGCGGCGATGGATGATCTGCTGGCGGCCCTGGACGGCATGGAACCGGGGCTCTCTGGCTCCGATATTCAGAACCAGGTTTATGAAATCGGCAAGGCGCACGAGTTCGAGAACCTGCGCGATTGGTTCAAGGCGCTGTATGAAGTGCTGTTCGGGCAAAGTCAGGGCCCGCGTTTCGGCTCCTTCGCCGCGCTTTACGGCGTCGCGGAGACGGCAGCCCTTGTGCGAAGTGCTTTGGCGGGGGATGATTTGGCAGCCGAATAACAAAACATCGTGGAGGCGCGCCAAATGGAAGAACTTGCAACAGGATATGGTCTGATCGAAGGCCCGGTCTGGGACGACAAACGAGGCCTGATCTATTCCGACGTGATCAACGGCGGCGTCTTTTGTGTCGGCCTTGATGACTCGGTCAGCCAGATCATCGAACATCGCCGGGGTATCGGCGGCATGACTTTGCACGAAAACGGCGGCATCGTGGTTTCGGGGCGCAATATTTCGCTCAAACCGGCGGACGGCGGCGCAACTCAGGTGATTTTGCCCGACAATCCCGAAGGCGGCTGGATCGGCTTCAACGATATCACCACGGACGCCAAGGGCCGCATTTACGCCGGCGCCCTGTCGTTCCGCCCCGTGGGCAGCGATGATACGCCGAAGCCGGCGGATCTGTTCCTGATCGATCTGGACGGCAGCGCCCGCAAGGTGGGCGGCGATGTCATGCTGACCAACGGTCTGGGCGTCTCCCCCGACGGCACGAAGCTCTATCATTCCGAATCCCGCCGCGACCGGGTACGGGTTTATGACGTGAAAGAAAATGGCGATCTGGGACCTCATCGTACGTTCGCCGATACGGGCGACCTCACGCCCGACGGCTTGTCCGTGGCGGTGGACGGCAGCGTCTGGGTGGCCATGGCGGACGGCGGACGGGTCGATGTGTTCGAGCCTGACGGCAGCCTGCGCCGCAGCATCGATTGCCCCCTGCCCATGATCACCTCCGTCTGTTTCGGCGGCGCGGATTTGATGGATTTCTATATCGTCACCGGCAGTCGGGGCACCGACCGCGAAGATGCCGGCACGGTCTATCGTATGCGGGCGGATGTGGCGGGATTGCCCATGGCGCCGGCGGCGGTGGCCATTCCCTAGCCAAGCCCGACCCGGCTCGGACCGTTCCATGGCGAAGGAAACCGATCTATACGCACCGGTAAAGGCCATGCTGGAGGCGAAGGGCTACACCGTTAAGGCGGAAGTTAACGGCTGCGATGTGGTCGCCGCCAAAGATGGAGCGCCGACGGTTATTGTCGAATTGAAACTCGCCTTCACGCTTGATCTGGTCCTGCAAGGCATTCAGCGTCAAAGCGTCACCGACGATGTTTATCTCGCCGTCCTGGCGCCGAATACCGCGACCAAACGAAAGAACTGGCGCGGCCGTCAACGGGGATATCGCAAACTTTGCCGTATGTTGGGATTGGGGTTGATGGTGGTGGATCCGGATTCCGCTGCGGCGCGGAGCGCGGAAATCCTGCTCGACCCCGCGCCCTATACCCCGCGCAAGGACAAACGCCGGCAGACAAGATTATTGACTGAGTTCGTCAGCCGCGACGGCGATCCGAATACCGGCGGGATCAACCGAACCAAGATCATTACCGCATACCGCCAGGATGCCCTGCGGTGCGCCCAGGCCTTGCGTGGGAGAAAGGCCAAGAAAGTTGCCGATATCAAGGCCACGGCGGGCGTTCCGAAGGCGGCTTCGATACTTCAGAAAAACCACTACGACTGGTTCGAACGAACGGCGCGGGGCGTCTATCGCCTAACGCCAACGGGACGGGAAGGCCTAAAAAAATACGCCAGTATTTTGCAGTCCCTTGATAAAATTCCAAAATAGGAACCAAATCAGACCTAGGTGATGCCATGGCAGGACCGGAACAGCCAACAGAACAACAAACATCCGCAAGGGCCTTCGTCGCAAGGGCCTTCGTCGCATGGGCCCAGGCGCAGGCGGTGGCATTGTCCATTCCCCGGCAAGATGACAATTACGACGATCTGGGGTTCCTGCCCGCCGTGATCGGCCACAAGCGAGTGGTGGCCGTGGGGGAGAGCGCACATTATTTGCACGAATGGAACCGCTGGCGGGCGCGCCTGTTCAAGTATCTGGTGCTCGAGCACGGCTTCACTACCTTCGTGCTTGAATCGGGTCTGGTCGAGGGGCGTCTGGTGCACGACTATGTCGCCGGTGCCGATCACGACTGGGACGATGTTGCAGCCGCCATCAACAATGTTTGGGGCGTCTGGGCCGAAATCAACGAGCTGATCCGCTGGATGCGGGAATGGAACCAAAATCCGGACCGGCCCCGGGAGCTGCGTTTCTACGGCATGGACGGCACCGGCAACTGGGCCCATGCCCGGTATGCCTATCGCGCGGTGCACGACTTCGCACTTGGGGTCGACCAGGTCTTGGCGGACGACATCGCCCGGGACTTCGAGGGGGCGGTGGCGGAGGTCACGCTTGAGACACGTACGGAAATTTCGCCGGCCAAATTCCGGGATTTGATCGGTGCGGCCTCCCTGATCGTCAGCCGGATTGAGCAGGCGCGCATCGCCTATACGGCGGCCAGCTCCCATGACGACTACGATTGGGGGCTGCGTTGTGGTCAAATCATGCGGGATGTCTTTCTGACCCTGGGCCAGACCGAGGCGGATTTCGAGATCGGCTTACGGCAATTCTGGAATGTGCGCGACGTCTCGATGGCAGAATCCCTGCGCTGGATACGGGAGCGGGAGGGCACGGATGCGGGCATGGTGCTCGGCGCCCACAACACCCATTTGCAGCTGCATCCCGTGCGGACCCAGAAGGCCACCTCCATGGGCTCCTACTTCGCCAGCCGCTTCGGGCGGGAGGATATCCTATTTATCGGTACAACGTCCGAACGCTCGGTCAAGGGCGAGCCGCCCCGGCCCGACAGCAACCAGGCCGCCTACGCGGAGATTAAACCGGATTGCTACTTCCTGGATTTACGCGCCGCACCGAAAAGTGGCCTCGTCGCCGATTGGCTTGCCGTGGAACGCCCCGACCGCACGAACCTGCGGTATCAGCCGGTCTGCGCCGGCGCTGCCTGGGACTGCCTGCTGTTCCACCGGACACTTTCCACCGGCACGGTGGAGCGGCCCGGCTATCTGCATTCGCCACCGGCCGAGGATGCCCCCGATGATTTGGAGCGTTTCAGCGGCCGATATATCATCCACGGCTTCCTGGCCGCCGTGAATACCCTGGATGTGTTCTGTAAAGACGGCACCCTGTACACAGATGGCCAGGACGACACCAGCGGCGAGGTCTTCCCGCCCTACAAAGTGCCCCTGCATTTCTGCCAGGATGGCCGATTTCGCTGGACGGTATGGCCGTCCATTCTGGAATTTCACCCAGGCAAGGATGGCGTGACCGTATCCGTGGCAACCCCCGGCGGGGCGCTCTATCTCGGCAAACGGATCGGTGACGCGGTCGGCGGTTAACTTGTCGAAAACACGTCTTTAGGGCGATCAGTCGGTGCGGCTGGTAACTTCGAGCAGGTGATAGCCGAACTGGGTTTTCACCGGGCCCTGGACTTCGTTGACATCGGCGCTGAACACCACTTGGTCAAATTCCGGCACCATCTGGCCGGGACCGAATGAACCAAGATCGCCGCCGCTGGCGCCTGACGGGCAGGACGAATGGGCCTGGGCCAATTCGGCGAAATCACCGCCGTCGGCGATTTTGGTTTTGAGCTCCTGGCAAAGTTCTTCGCTATCAACCAGAATGTGTCTTGCAGTGGCTTGGGCCATGGATTTGCTCCCCTTTGTGTTTCGTGATTTGAATTCTTAGCGGTGTAAATAACGGCTGTCAGAGCGGACAGCCAGCATAAACTTCAATCATGCCCCGCAGCATTTCTTGTATTTCTTGCCGGAACCGCAGGTGCAGGGATCGTTACGTCCGACTTTCTGGACCCGGACGGTCGGCGATTTCGGATTCATTTCGCAGCCCGCGAAGACCCAGCGGCCGTCCTCCCGGGTAAAAAATGACAATTCGTGATGCGCCGTCTGTTGCTGGCCCGTGCGGTAGCGGGCCACGAATTCGACCTTGCCGGTTTCGTCCCCTTCCCCGCCCAGCTCGGTCTTGCGTATATCCAGGCCCAGCCATTTGCTATCGGCGAAGGACTGTTCCGCCGACTCCCGGTCATAGTCCGTGCGCTGATCAGCGGACATGGTGGCGACAAGATAATCGGCGTTTCCCAACACGTGCGCGCTGTAGCGCGAGCGCATCGTGGCCTCGGCGGTCGGGGCCGGCGCGCCGTCCAAATAGGGGCCACAGCAGGCAGTAAGCGGCTTACCGGAACCACAAGGGCATTCACTCATTGTCTCGTTTTCCTCTTTCCTAGAGCATTTCCGAATTGGAAATGCTCCGATCTTTAAGAACAGAGCAATTTTTCCAATCACTTAGAATCGCTCCGCGATTCACAATTGATCGGAATTGCTCTGGAATGACGGCCTGATCGTTGCTTACCCGCCGGCCATGATATTCCCGATATCGCGGGTTATAAGACATATCGTTGTTTACCTGCTAAACATTTCCCTTCAGGCACAATTGAAAAACCGGATGTTGAGGTTGAATAGGCGCATGGGAATTAGAGAACTCGCCGAGCAGGCACAGACCGAAATCAAGGCGATGACGGTGGCCGAGGCATTGCCCAAATACGGTGACGCTGATGGCGATCTGGTCTTCGTCGATGTACGGGATATTCGCGAGGTCGAAAAAAGCGGCACCATCAAGGGCGCCCAACACGCACCGCGCGGCATGATCGAATTCTGGTTCGATCCCGAGAGCCCCTATCATCGCGATATCTATGGCGATGCCGACAAGACTTATGTCTTGTTCTGCAATGCCGAATGGCGCTCGGCACTCTGCGCCAAATCGCTTCAGGACATGGGTATCGGGAATGTAGCGCAGTTGTTCGGCGGACTTCCGGCATGGCGCGACGCCGGCGGACCGACCGAGGAGAAGCAGCGCAAATAACGGCCCCGGATAACACGCACGTCTCGCGTCGCCGGGCGCGGGAAAATGTCAGCGTCAATCCGGAATTTCGATGGTCAAGAGCGGGCCATGCTGCTGGGCGCCATAGACATCGGTATCGCCGAAACTGCCCGACGGCACCAGCCGGGGCACCGTAACCTTGATCGCCATGGCGACATCGTAGGGGATGATTGAAACTTCATTTTGCGAGACCTGGTAAAGCGAGGCGATCAGCTCCTGATTGATCACGCCGCTGTCGCGAACGCGCTCATAGACAGCCACATCGTCAAACATCAGATCCAGTGTGCACAACAATGCCCCGGCATTCTTAGACCGCAAAACGGAGGTCAATTCCGACAGGGTCGCCATTTTCAAAGGTCCACCATTTCAATCGGGAAAGGCTCCAACGGATCGTCAATCTCCATAATATGCCAGAGGTTGAATTCGTAGGTGTACCCGACGGGAATATCCGAGGGTGAAAACGGAATGGCCAGGTTGCCGGAGATGCATTTGCGCCCGGGGAAGTCGGAATGCAGCAGCGCCAGGCGCGCCTTCGCCATGACCGCCTTGGAGATTTCCTCATCATCCGCCAGGACCTCGGCCAGAATGCCGATTTCGTGCGGCATCGCATCCTTGATCGGCTCGCGGGACGCCATGGTGCCCGATTTGCCGTAGACGTGGATGCTGAGTCTGTATTGATCCTCGCCGATATCCAGCGCAGCCGCATCGCGGCGCACGCGGGCGCGGCAAGATTCAATGTAATCGTCAATAATGGCGATCAGTCCGGGGTCCCGCGCGCCGGCGACAAAAACCGTGCGATAGCCCGCCTGACGCACCCCTTCGAGCTTCACCGTGTACCGGTTAGATTTCTCGAAGCGGCTGCCCGCCACCTTCACGGTGCGATCGTCGGCCTGTTCGTAAGTGGAATCGACCGTCACCACCGTGCCATCCGGCTCTTCCAGATGATAGGGGCTGGGGTTTTCATAAAGCGTGTGCGCGGCAACGCTCATCCGCGTGCAGCGGCTGTCGGGATGCGCGGGAACAACAAGGAAATGATCCGGCTTCAGGATGCCGATCATGCAGTCCTGCCCGGATTTCGGAACGGCCACCGCGCCGGCGCACTCAATGATTTTCGACAGATGCCAGACAAGACCCGGGTCATAACCCTTCATCAACGGGATCGCGGAATAGATCGAGGCATCCGTGGCGCGCCCGGCCAAGACCACCTGCGCGCCGTCTTTCAGCGCCTGCTGGAACGGCTCGACCCCCATCATCGCCACGACGCGGTGGGTCTCGTTAATGGTTTCGGGTGTCGCATCATCAATCGGTCCCAGCGGCTCTATCTTGCCCCGCCGTAGTTTCTCGTGCAGGTAATCCTTGCTTTGATCGGCGTGGATCACCGCCATTTTGAAGTGATAGTCGCGCTCCGCCGCAATCTCCTCGATCACCTCGCGTACCAGCGCCACCTGCGGCGCGCTGCCGCCGCCGCCCGCCGAACCGATCAGCATCGGAACGCCCTTTTCCAGCGCCCCTTCGAGCATGAGTCCAATGTCGCGCTTGATCGCCTTGCGGCTGACAAAGGGCACCCCTTCACCGAGATAATGCGGCCCCGGATCCATCGAGCCGGCATCCGCGGCAATGAAATCAAGATCCATTTCCAAGCCGTGCCGAAAGGCCTCCTCGCCAAAACCGTAACCGAGCAGCCCCGTCGTCGCCATCATGCTGAGTGAATCGCTCATATTCCTGTTCCCTGTCCCTTTCGTGCCTTCCACGCCCCCACGGAGGGCCGCGCAAAGCCGAGGTTCTCACGCAATGTCGTACCCGCATAGTCTTTATGATAGAGGCCGCGCCGCTGCAGTTCCGGCACCACGAACTTCACGAAATCTTCGTAGCTTCCCGGCACATATGAAGCACCGATCACAAAACCGTCGCAGGCGGGGCTGGTGAAAAATTCTTCCATATAGTCGGCGACCTCTTTGGGGCCGCCAACGACGGGATGCCCCAGACGGCCGCGCTGGGTCACCTCGATGAAATCGCGCACCGATGGATTGGATTTGCCGCTGCCCTGAATGACGCGGTCGCGAAAGGTATGCATCCCGGACATGCTTTCGAGTTCTTCATCCGATAGCGGTGTATCAAGGGGCTTGCTGCCGAAATCGAAATTGAGTGCTTCGGAAAGCAACATCAGGGAATCTTCCTCAATGGGCAGATTTTCCAGAATCGCGCGCTTGTCCTCCGCCTCATCCTTGGTGGCGGCCACGATAGGCGCAAAGAAATTGGCGATCTGCAGGCTCTCGGGATCCCGCCCGGCAGCCGCCGTCAAGGCTTTCAGTTTGGCGTAGTTGGCCTTACCAATCTCAAGATTGGGGTAGCCGACAAATATCAGCTCGCCCCATTCCGAAGCGAAGCGCTGCCCGCGTGTACTCTGTCCGGCCTGGATCAGAACGGGATGGCCCTGGGCCGACCGGGGGACTGTAAACGGCCCGCGCGATGCAAAAAATTTTCCTTCATGTTCCAGCCGGCGAACTTTTTCAGGGTCGGCGAAGCTTTTCGACGCCTTGTCCAGGTTAATCGCATCGTCTTCCCAGGTATCCCAGTGCCCAAGAACCACTTCCAGGAATTCGTCGGCCCGGTCATAGCGCAGATCGTGCTCGGTCACGGCATCACGGCCCATATTCCGGGCCTCGGTATCATTCAGCGAGGTGACGATGTTCCAGGCCGTGCGCCCGTGCGTCATGAGATCCAGGGTCGCGAACATGCGGGCCACGTGAAACGGCTCGTAATAGGTCGTCGACATGGTCGCGCCCAGTCCCAGTTTTGATGTCGCCATGGCTATGGGCATCAAGGTGGCGATGGGATCCATTTTGACGCAACGAATGCCGTATTTGACCGCATCGGAAAAATTGCCGCCCGAATATTCCGGCATCCCCAGACGGTCATCGAAGAATGCCAGATGAAACTTGCCCTCTTCCAGCACACGACCGATATGGGCATAGAATTCCGGCGCCGTGAAATCCGTTCGGGACTCCGGATGACGCCACGAAGCAGCGAAGTTCGAGCAGTTCTGCGCCTGCAGGAAGCCAACTAATATCATCTGCCGCATGGAATACTCCACTCCTCACAAAATGTCGGTTGCGCTAGTCCGCCCCGCCGCCCTCGATAAGCCAGTGGGCGCAATCCTGGCCAAGTTCCTTCAAAGCGCGGGATTCGTATGCCTGGCAATCTTCAGCCGTCAAAATGTCGTGCCAACGGCCGTTCTGGCCTTTGTGAATAAAAACCTGGGCACCGGCATCCCAAAAGGCGCCGCCCAACGGCACGCTCTTGGTCGCGTTGGCCTTCATATAATCGAAACTGCAAAATTCCAGCATTTGCGGCCACTTTGTCTCGTCGATGGGGATATCAAGAAACGCCGCCACCCGGCGCATTTCACCGCCCATATCCTTTTTCATATCGGCAAAATGCAAAAACAACACATTTGGCAAATGCCGGATTTCCCACCAGGTGCGGACATTCTCCCAATAGGGCCACCAGGGATAACCGTCCCCGGCCAGCCATTCCAGAAAATATTGCCGGACGTCGTCGACCGGTTTTTCGATTGGCGGGCCAATGCGTCCCGGCGTGTCGTTCAAAGCCTCGTACCAGAAGCCATTGGCATTGGCATGGTGGTTGTACATGCTCCAGACCACGTCGCGGCCATCGCGGCCGATGTAGAGGTATTTCGCTTGCGGCGAGAAAACCAAGGCATCGACCGGCAGGTGGGTCTTGACGAAACGGCGATGAGACTGCGCCTCCACTTCCGGCAGCTTGACTTCCTTGGGCGGCACCCGCAAGTCCATCCAGGGTGACATTTCCGCGACTTCCATCCCCTCCTGACCCGGAAAGAGAAGCTGGGCTACAATTTGCTGCAGCCATGTGGTGCCCGCCTTGGCGTAGGTCGAGATGACGATGTCATCATCGCGAAACACAAAATCGTCCCAAATCGTGGAATCGAAGTGATGGTTGTGCATGTCCCGCTGTTTGAGCGGCCAGCCGATTGGATTTTCGGTCATGCCTAATTCCCCCTGGTTTTCATGCCATCATAATGGCCAAAATTGAGACGGAAGTCATGGCCTCCCTGCATCCGGCGCTGTCACCCAAAAATTCAGGATTTCAAGACACCCACGGCCTCTCGATGGCTTTGCAGCAGTCCAAACAGCCGGTCGGGATCGGCGCGGCCCCAGCCGCATTCGGTGGCGATGCCGAAGTCCCTGCATATCTTGGCCGCGGCGCGGATGCGGGCGCGGTCTCCTGCGGTATCGTCAAAATGGATCAGCCCCAGAAACAGTTTCGTCGCCGGGTCCAGATTTAGATCCCCCAATGGCGCGAAATAGGCGTCATCGTCGCGATCCTGCGGGACCGGCAGGTGGAGGAAATCAACCATGCGCCCGACCCGTTCCAGAATGCCATTGCCCAGTTCGGCCAGAATGGCGCCGTCTTTGGGCATCACCAGATGCTTGTCACGGGGCGTGCCGTAACAAAGGTGGTAGCCCAGCTCCACCCCCGCGGGGACGGCGTCGCCCAGACGTCCCATGAGGGCGAAAATACGTTCCTTGTAATCGTCTGGGCGGGAGGGGAAATAGTCCTCGAAGACCAGGACTTCCTGGCAGATGTCCCATTGAATGCTCAGCTTCTCCGCCGGCACCGCAGCGGCGATATTGGCCAGGGCGGCGAGCAGGGATTTTTCGTAGGAGGGGAAATAATCCTCGTAAGCCGACGGGCTGACATACATGAAGGCGGAGGACATGGGCGTCGGCAGGGCAACCTGATAACGCAGATCGGCAGGAATTGTACCGGCCTTTTGCAGGCGGTCAAAAATTTGCCACGAAGCAATGTTCGCTGTGTCGTAGCCGGTCTCGAAGCTGACCCTGGTTGGCTCAACCCCGGGTTTGAAACGCATCAGGTCGGTCTCCCGCAACAGGGTGCCGTCCCATTCGTGCAGTTTCAGGGTGCCGCCGTCGGGGTCCACTTCCATATCGGGGTGGTTTTCCAGCATAGTGCGCTGCCAATAAATCCAGCGCGCCCGCTCGCCGGTTTCGCCATCGGGCAGACGGCAAAGATGCGGGCCCAGACTGTCGCACAGCCGCGTGAAGACGTCTTCGGCATTTGCCAGCGGGATACTGCCCACCATGTGAACGTCGTTCCGGCTCATATCAAACTTCCCATCTATTACAATGCGTCCGTTTCGATCCTCAAGCCGGCCTGATGCAACAGCGGCATCACGCGCTTGCCGAAGAAACTCAGGTCGGGCAGGAAATCAAAGAAGTTGATTTGCATGCCGTCGCAGCCGGCGCGCTTCAGCTTGATGAACCATTCAACAATCTGCTCGGGCGTCCCGACCAGGTGCACATTGCCCCCCACTGCCCAGTTTTCCGGCGTATGGCCGCGCCACGATGTCTGATCCCCGCCCTGGAAAGCGGCTACGAAATTTCCCAGCGCGGCCTCGTCCCGCTGCTCCAGGATGCGTTGGTATTGAGCGCGGGCGGCTTTCTCGGTGTCGCGGCAGATCACGTGCGGGTTGATCATGATCTTTATCCCCCGCTTCTTGGCGCGGGCCGCCTGGCGGATTTTCTTAATGTGCGCCGGCAGGGTCCGGCAGGCATCGCCCGGGTCGGCGCCGCCCGGG
>JABJKO010000110.1 GCA_018660305.1 Rhodospirillaceae bacterium | reverse complement strand
GGCTCGGCGCCGAACAGCCTTTGACCCTGGCCGTCGCGGCTGCCGGCGCCGGCATCGTCTGGTACGCCCGCCGCAGCGCCATCCCGGTCGAACAGCCGGGTCCAGCGGAATAACAAAGCCATATGATCGGATTGGCGGGTGCTAATTGGGAGGATTTGACCATGGCAAAGGACTACAAGGCGCTGCAGAACCGCATCTGTTATCCGCCCGATCCTAATCCGAAGAAGCCCAGGATCGCGCCGCCGCCACTGGCGTGCGACACCCATGTTCATCTGTTCGGGCCGCCGCATCTTTATCCGTTTCAGTCGAAGCGGGTCTATACGCCACCGGCGGCTCCGTTGCAGCATTATCTCGCGATCATCGCGGTTACCGGCATCGAGCGCACGGTGCTGGTCACGCCCAACGCGCATGGCACCGATAACAGCGTTGTTCATGATGCTTTGATCGAGGTCGGCGACCGGTTCCGCGGAATTGCCAAAATAGACGATGAGACCAGCGATGCGGAGCTGGAACGCTTGCACGCGGCTGGATTTCGTGGGGCCCGCTTCAACCTCATCGACGAGCTTGGCGGTGGTGTAGATCTCGACATGTTCGAGCGCGCCATTGCCCGCATTGCGCCGCTCGGCTGGTGTGTCGAGTTTCATGTTATGCCCGACGGGCTGGTAGAATATGCCGAGTGGTTCCGCAAAATTTCGATCCCGGTGATCATCGATCATCTGGGTCGCTGCGACTTCGTTCACGGCGTTAACTACCCGCCGTTCCAGACCCTTGTCGATCTCATGCGAGACCAGCGCTTCTGGTGCAAGCTGTGCAGCATCAATCGGCTGTCGCAGACGGGCGCGCCGTGGGACGATGCCCTGCCATTCGCCGAGGCGCTGATAACGGTCGCGCCGGACCGTTTGCTATGGGGCACCGACTGGCCCCACGGCAATACCTTTACGCCAGGGCAAATTCCCAATGACGGCGATCTTGTGGATTTGTTGGCGCACCTCGCACCGGACGAAGCATTGAGACAGAAAATCTTCGTCGACAACCCGGCCCGGTTGTTTGGATGGGATGAACAGGGCTGATAAACCCATGAACATCACCATTCTCGACGATTATTTCGATACTGTCCGCACACTCGATGTTTTCTCTGCGGTTGATGGTCACAACGTCACCATCTGGAACGACCATGTGCAGGATCTGGACGCGCTTGCGGAGCGGTTGGCCGACACCGAGGTGCTGGTGCTGATCCGCGAGCGGACTCATATCCGGGCGCCGCTGATTGAACGCCTACCTAATCTGAAGCTCATCAGTCAGCGCAGCGTCTATCCCCATATCGATGTGGAGGCCTGTAGCCGGGCGGGGGTGATCCTGTGCTCGAACCAGCATGTGGGGACGCCCTCCTATGCCACCGCCGAATTGACCTGGGGATTGATGCTCGCGGCCATGCGGAAAATTCCGCAACAGATGGCGTCGCTGAAGGCCGGCCACTGGCAGATGGAGGTCGGCCGGTCCCTGCGCGGCAAGACCCTCGGCATCTACGGTTATGGCCGCATCAGCAAGGCGGTGTCGGAGTACGGCACGGCATTCGGCATGCGTATCCTGGTCTGGGCCCGCGAAGCGTCGCGCGACCGCGCGCGGGCGGACGGCCATGATGTGGCGGCCAGCAAGGAAGACTTCTTCGCCGAGAGCGATGTGCTGACGCTTCATATGCGGCTCTATGACGCGACCCGGGGCATTGTGACAGCGGCGGATCTGGCGCGCATGAAACCGACCGCGCTGCTCGTCAACACCAGCCGGGCGCCCCTGATCGAGCCGGGCGCGCTGGTGGCGGCGTTGCGCGCCGGGCGGCCCGGTATGGCGGCGGTGGACGTTTATGAGGACCATGAGGTCAAGGAACCGTTGCGCGATACGGATCATCCTCTGCTCAATATGGATAATGTGATCTGTACGCCGCATATCGGTTATGTGACGCAGGAAGAATACGAAATTCAGTTCGGTGAAATCTTCGAGCAGATCACGGCCTATGAAGCCGGTGCGCCAATCAACGTCATCAATCCCGAAGTTTTGGCTTGATTAAAAAAGCGGTGGCGGGCGCTTTATAAAGAGCGCCCGCCGATCCACGCCGCTATTTCTTGTTCTTGCGGAAGCCGAGGAGGGTGGCGAGTTGTTCCGCCGCTTCCTTTCGACTGCCGTATCCGATCTTCACCGCGGCCTCGACCTGCTGCCAGGTGCGGCTGTAGGTCGGTACGCCCCGTTTTTTCGCTTCGGCCTTAAAGGCCGCGTCCGTGACCATGGCGCCGAAGGATTTCCGCAAAATATTGACGGTTTTCTTGGGCACGCCGGGCGGCACGTAGAACGCCTGTCCCACATTGAAGTTGGATTCGAGAATGTTGACCATCTCACGGTCGATCCCGGGTTTCACCATGTCGACGAACCGGGGCACATTCTTAACTTCGGGGCGCGGCGGCCCGAAGGTCGCGAGGAAGGTAATTCTGCCCTCCCGAAGCCAGTGCGGCCGCGCACCGGTGTAACCCGAATAATAATTGGTGCGGCCTTCCACCTCGCCACGTTCGACCGCGAGGTTCATCGCCCCACCGCCCTTATAGCCATGGATAACCTTGAACTTCGTGCCGATAAGCTTATTCATCAGCTGCGGCAAAAGTGTGCTTGTCGCGCCTTTGCCGCTGGAAGCCAGCGTGGTCACCCGCTTCTTCGCGTCGGCGATGCTCTTTATGGGCACGGTGTGCCAGACGCCCAGCGTATAGGTGCGTACCGACGCGGCGCCAAGCCATTGCAGCTTCGTCGCGTCATAACCCATTTTGGGCCTCAGGATCGGCGTCATCGTCGTACCGGGATTGATCATCGCGATCATGGTGCCGTCCTTCGGCGCTGCCGTGGACATGAAGCGTAACGATTTGACGCCGGCGGCCCCGGGCCGGTTCTGGATGATGGCCTTGGGCCTGCCGGGTATGTACTTGCCGATGTGACGCTGCACAAGCTGGCAATAGATGTGAAATGACCCGCCGCTGCCGGACGGCACGACCACCGTGATTGTTCTGTCCTTAAAGAAATCTTTTGCCGATACACCGGCCATCGGCATGGCCGCAACTAAACCAAATACGGACGCGGATAGGATAGCTGTCGTGAAAACACGTACTACCATGACTCCCTCCTTATTTGTTGTTCGATGTGGAGATAGCAAAAAAAGCCTAACACGGGGCGGATGGGCCGGCGACTCATTCCGCAGGCACACCCAATTCCGGGTTTGCCGTCCATCGAGAACAGCAATACCCTATGACCTGACCGAATGATCACGAGGGAAAACCCATGACCAGATTAGAGCCGCTCACCATCGAACAAGCGCCGGCGGAAGCGAGGCCGATTATGGAAGCCGCGCAGGAGGCCGCCGGACATGTGGGTGCCGGTATCGGTATTATGTCCCGTTGCCCGGAAGTCCTGATTGCCAGCCGCGCGCTCAACGTCATGCCCGCCAAAAGCGGGACCCTGAGTGCCGAATTGCGGGGGCTGGTGTGTCTCCGGGCGGCTCAGATGATCACCTGTCCGTTCTGAATTGACACCAACGCTGCCGGGAGCAGCGTTGCCGGAAGTTCCGATGACAAAATTGCGGCTGTTGCCCTGTGGCGCGATAGCGATCTGTTCAGCGAGGCCGAGCGGGCTGCGCTGGAAATCGCCGAAGCCATGACGGAAATGCCGGCGGATATATCTGACGCGATGTTCGCCGATGCCGCCGCGCATTTCAGTGAGGCGCAGTTAGTGGAACTCGCCGCGACCGTGGCGCTGGAGAATTACCGGGCGCGGATCAACCGCGTCTTCCTGGTGGAATCCGAGGGCCGTTATCAGCCGGATTCGGCTGATTGACTTGGGATTCAAAAGGGTTCGCATTGGCCATAAGCCACATAAAGGTCCGGCGAACCCCCTATCTGGGCGCTTAAATTACCGACGCGTTCAAAGCGGTTGTCCCTGAAATTAATGGGATAGCCGGTGGCCGAGTTCATGCGCGCGCACGCGAGCGTTCCTGGTGGGTTTTCCAGCGCGCTGCAGCGATATTTTTGATCATTGTAATCCCGGCTTGGGCTATCGATGATCCGCTCAGTCGGGCCGTTGATTTTGACCACGAAGCTCAGCGGGACATAGCGGGTGGCGCTTGGCATCCCATTTTTCCACTGATAACCGATCGCATCCGTATCGGTGCAATGGAGAACCTCAATGGCCCCGGCAGGGCTACAGGCCATTATGGTCAGGCAACAAAATATCAAAAGCCTTTGCATGACATGTTCCCCCGCCACCGGAATCCGGGATCGCTCCGGATCGGCGTACCCCGCCTAAAGGTGTGGCGCGCCATTTGGTGTTCCGACCATTGGGGGCTAAACTATCGGGCTGCGCAACCGATCAGCGTAATAAAAGGACGTCTGCCATGTCGACGATTCTGCCGACAGCCCGCCTCGGGGTCATCCTGTCTTCCGGCAACCGGACGGTGGAGCCCTATTTCCGGACCTTTGCCCCGCGGGGGCTGGGCATTCACGTAACGAGAATGCAGATGGGGTCAGGCGGCCGCCGGCCAAGCGACGATATCAGAGGCGACGCCATCGCCTGCGCGGAATTGCTGGCCGATGCCGGTGTCGATGTTATCGATTTGCAGGCCACTGGCATCATGATGGAGCGCGGGCCGGAAGGCGAGGCGGACATCGTGCGCGCCATTGCCGAGGCCACCGGTATTCCAACTTTTACGGCGACGCAGGCCGTGGTGGAATCGCTTCAGGCCCTCGCCATTGAACGGGTTATCCTGATCCATCCCCTGGACGAGGCGGCCTTTGGCCGGGAGCGGATTTATCTGGAAGCCGCCGGCTTCACGGTCGCCCATGCCGCCGGCCTCGGGTTGGGAGAGGGATCGGCCTTGCTAGCGCCCGCCGAATGGGTCGCCGCGGCGCAGGCCCATGATCGCGAAGATGGAGACGGTTTTTTTCTGAGCGGCTCCTATACGACCATGCTGGAAGGGATCGCACCCATCGAGGAAAAACTCAGCAAGCCCGTCGTGACCAGTATCCAGGCGGCCCTGTGGGCCGGTATTCGCCGATTGGCGTCGAAGGTCGGCGAATATCAACCGCCTCCCGAACTGGGGCGTCTTTTCGAGAAATCCTAGCGGGACAGCGCTATCCCCGCCAATCGATGACCCTGCCGTCACGGAACAGGGCGCGGGACAGATATTGTTCCTCGGGGGACATGCCGATTGACAGGCTTTCGCATTGGTGCGGCCAGACGCAGCCAAAAAACCAATATTCCAGGCCGTTGTCGAATCGTTGAACCAGTACGGGATGGCCCCAGGCGGCGACGACCTGGTTCTTGCTCATGCCATTTCGGATGCGATTGGCGGCGATGGCACTAGCGGTGTTCCGGTCGAGGTCTTTATGAACGGCGACATAGGCCCGCGCCTGCTCATTGAGGATTTGATAATCCGTTTTGCACCCGGTGAGCGCTGTCGCGATGAGCACGCCTATGACAGAATAAGACATTCGGGCCATGACCGGGTCCTCCTGAACGGAATGATGCAATCTTCAAGCTTATAAACATGCGCAGGCATCCTTTCATTCCACAAAGTTGCGTGAAGAAAAATTGATCAGACACCGGCATAGACCTGTCCGGAAGGGAGGCAAGTCATGACCCCCGGCACGAGGGGCATGCTGTGGATGTTGGGCGCCGCCCTGTTCTTTTCCACGTCGGTGGGGTTTGTCCGCCATCTGTCGGAAACGCTGAATACCTTTGAAATTGTCTTCATCCGTCAGCTGATCGGCGTGGTGTTCATGGTGCCGTGGCTCATGCGCATTGGCGTCTCCTCCATGCGGACCAGCCGGTTGCCCATGCTGACCCTGCGGGCCGCCCTGTCCTACACGGGCATGCTCGCATCATACTATGCCTATACGCTGATCGTGCTAGCCGATGCGGTGGCGCTGCAATTCACCACGCCGCTCTTTACCACCATTCTCGCCATCGTCTTTCTCAAGGAGATAGTCGGTAAGCATCGCTGGGCGGCACTGGTCTTCGGCTTTGTCGGGGTCGGGATCATTGTCCGCCCCGGCTTTGAGGCCGTTAATGCCGGTGTGCCCATCGCCATCCTGGCGGCTGTGCTCTATGGCAGCAGCAATGTGACGAACCGGGCGCTGACCAGCACCGAATCCACTTCTGTGATCATGTTCTACGGTTTCCTGCTGCAACTCCCCATGGCGGCCATTCCGGCGGCCATTGTCTGGGTCACGCCGGGCTGGGACCATGTGCTGCCGCTCCTCGGGTTCGGCGCGGTCGCCTTTGGCGCGCAATATTGCCTGACGCGGTCCTTCGCGGTGGCCGATGCTAGCCTGGTGGAGCCGGTGATGTTCATCCGGCTGCCCTGCGTGGCGGCGATTGGTTATTTTCTCTTTGCCCAGACGCCGGATCTCTGGACCTGGATCGGGGCGGCGGTGATCTTTATTTCCACCTATGTCCTTGCCCGCGCCGAGGCGGCCCAGGAAAAGAAGGCGGAAACGGCAATCAGTTCAGCTTCTGGCCATGATCCCAGGTGATGACCAGCTTCTCGGCGGCGGCCACGGCGGCATAAAGAAGCATGCCCACCAGACTGAGAACGGTCAGGGCCGCCATGAGCATGGGCGTGTCCACGTTGCCTTCGGCAAAGACGATCAAATAGCCCAGTCCTCTTTGCGCGGTGACGATTTCGGCGACGATGATGCCGATAACCGCAAAGGTGATGCCGATTTTTAGCCCGCTGAAGATTGAAGGCAGGGCGTTGGGGAATTCGATCTTGAGGAAGACTGTCCACCGGCTGGCGTTGAAGGCATGGGCCATGCGCACCATGAGGGGATCGGTGCTCAGGATGCCGGCATAGGTGTTCACCACCATGGGAAAGAACGCGATGACGAAGGCAAGCAGCACACGGTTGAGGGTTCCCAGCCCGAACCACACGATAAAGAGCGGTGCCAGGGCCACTTTTGGCACCACCTGGAAGGCGACGATCAACGGATAGACCGTATTGTGGAACACCGGATAGAGGGCGAGTAACGTACCCAACCCCATGCCGATGACCACGGCCAGGAAGAAACCCATCAGGCATTCGCTGGTGGTGGGCCAGCTATGGATCAGCAGCAATTCCCAATGGGTGAAGATGGTCGTAATGATCTTCCACGGTGTCGGGAGGATGGGCTCGGGGATCTCGAGCGTAATAACCGCCACGTGCCAGATGACCAGCATCAGAAGAAAGATGGCGGTGGGACCGGCCGAACGGCTTGCAATCGTGTAAATCCGGCCGTCTTCATCCTTTTTTGCCATCGCTGCGTCTCTTTCCGCCTAGTGATCTATGGCCGCCCGCAGATGGGCGACATATTTGTTGAACTCGGGTGTTTCCTCGATGGACAGATCGCGCGGGCGGGGCAGGTCGATGGTGACGATTTCGCTGATGGTGGCCGGCCGGGGCGACATGACGAAGATCCTGTCCGATAGAAACACCGCCTCGCGAATACTGTGGGTCACGAACAGCACGGTTTTCTGGAATTCCTCCCAGATGCGCAGCAATTCCTGGTTCATGGTGTCGCGGGTTATGGCATCCAGCGCACTGAACGGCTCATCCATCAGCAGGAGATTGGGGTTGTGGATCAATGCCCGGCAGATGGCGACCCGCTGCTGCATGCCGCCCGACAATTCGCTCGGGAAATTATCGCCAAACCCGCCGAGGCCGGTCATTTCCAGCAATTCATTTGCGTGGTCGTGATAATCCGATGGCGTCAGCCCCAGGCTTTCGATGGGGAACATCACGTTCTTGAAGATGGTGCGCCAAGGCATGAGGACCGGGGCCTGAAAGACCACCCCGGTATCGCGTCTGGGTCCTGCGACCGGTTCGTCGCCGACTTCCACATTGCCCGACGTCATGGGAAGCAGGCCCCCGATGATCATCAACAGGGTGCTTTTGCCACAGCCGCTCGGTCCGAGGATTGACACAAATTCGCCCTGCGCGACCTCCATCTGGACTTCGCGAATGGCCTCGATATCCTCACGACGGGTTTGATAGGTCTTTCGGAGATCCCTGACCCGGACGTGGACGTTTTCGGTTGTCATGATACTGGATACTAGGTGACTGATGGGTCATGCGCGGTTTGTCCGTCCCCATGGATCGGGGACGGACAAACCATGCTGTGTTATCGCGCTGCTCAGCCCTTCGGATTGAATTTCGCGGTTTTGGCCTTGGCCTGAGCCCACTCGGCAGCCGACAGTTTGACATTGCCGGCAAACTTGTTTGTGAACAATTTGCTGATGGGCGGTACGTTTTTGGCATTCATGTATTTGATGACCACGTCACGTGTCCGCGTCTGATCGGCTTCGCCCATCCAGCCCAGACCATTCTGTTCCACTGACGGTCCGATGGAGAGGAAGTTGGTATTCCCCGAATGGGTCAGCAGCAGGCTGCGCGGTTTGGTCTTGAGTTCGGGCCGGGCCGCGATCATGTAATCGAGGGCTTTTTCCGGATTGAGCAACTGAAGTTTCAGCCCCTCCATGGCACCATCGACCATTGCCTGCACCAGATCGGGCTCATTCTTGATCATGTCCGAGCGGCTGATAAGTCCGAGATCGAGAGTCTGCAGGCCGTAATCGGCATACATGAAATGCACGGTGGGTGTCCTGCTCGCCAACGATGCGGCATTACTCACATAATATGTGCCGGTGCAATCGGCCTGCTTGTTGACAACCGAACTGATGAGCTTGCTGGGATGAACCATGTTGCGGTTGATCTTGCTCACGTCAATGCCGGCGCCCTTTGCGAAGCCGGGGAACAATAGCGTGTCGCCAGAAGCGGCTGCCTGCACCATGGATTTCCCCATCAAATCCCCTGGTGAGCGGATGCCGGAATCCTTGCGGCAGGAAATCGCCATGGGATTCTTTTGCAATTTGGCGCCAATGGCGACGACATCGAGGCCTTTAGAGGCCGCGTTCACCGCCGGGCCGTAGCTGGCTTCGGCGAAATTGACGGTCTTGGTGGCGACGGATTTGATGGCCGCGCCTGATCCGTAACCGCGCTGGATGGAGACGTCGAGACCGCGTTTCTTCCAGCCTTCGGCCTGGGCGGCGAATTCGAACGTATGGCCGCCGACAAACAGCCAGGGCAGCATGAAATTGACTTTCCGCATTTTCGAAGCGCCTGCCTCACGGATAAAGGCCGGTGCGACGCCCGCGGCCAGCATGAGCCCGAGACCGGTGCTGCCCTTGATGATTGTACGCCGTGAAACGCTGGTGTTCGTCTTCTTGTCACTACGCCGAGTCATTGAATCCCCCATTGCTAAAATTGTTTTTGCGACGACCGTTTCTCTTCTTCCGAGGCACGATCCGTTATGGTTATGCGATAACTAATACCGCCCAATCTGGCTTGTCAATTAGTGTCCCCAGCAATTGACGAGTTTTGAAATTAACCGACGAGCCGTGACGGCGCGTCGTCGGGCGGCGTGATATCGAAAGCATTGGCGGTGCAGCAGGTCATCGAGAACGAGCCCACCCGAGCAACCAACGCGACCAGTTCTTCTGTGGTGTAGGCGTCTTCCGCTGCCGCGTAGGTCGCGTCGCTCAATCCCTTGTCGGCAAGGAGTTCGTTGGCGACCTGATGCGCCAGGAGTTCCCGATTGTCGTCGGTGGGAAGGGCGCTTCGGTTATTGAGGGCGTTAATTTCCTCTTCGCTCAGCCCGACCTTGAGCCCGTTTCGCACCTGGACGGCCCAGGGATAATTGGCGCTCCAGAACCGGGCGACGGTGAGCGTGGCGATCTGCTGTTCGCGGGCGGAAAGCGTGCTGCCGGCAATAAGGCCGCCCGTATCCTGGACATTCTGCATCAGCTTCGGATGACGGATATAAGCCCAGAAGGGGCCGCCATGGGGCTTGCCACTGGCCTTGGAGGCCTCGATCACGGCTTTCTGTTCGTCATTCATGTCGTCCGACGACAATATGGTAATGCGTGTCATGTCTCGTCTCCCTGTTTGTTACTTATGGTGTTCCATCAGTGTGCCCTACTCAGGGCAAATCCACAAAGACCTCGACGGCGGCTGTGGCAATGACGGCGAGATCGTCCGCGCCGGGATCGGGGATGTCGAGACCGCCCTGGACTGAGTGGACGGTAATCTGCCCTCCCGGAAGTGTGGCTTTGACGGCGTCGGCATCGATGGTGTCGGGGTTCTGAACGCCAATGGTAATGGTGATCCGGACCTCTTTCCAATCGATTCCCAGCGAGCGGATCATACTCAGCGAGCTGTGGTGCACCGCATCCTGCACAGCGCGCACGGCGGCCTTGGTGTAATCACCGCCATGCAAATCATTGCCCATACCGATTTCAAGGATCATGCGTTTAAGGGCCATTTAGCGACTCCTCCGTTTGTTGGTTTGGTGAGCGTTACTCTGCCGCGGCTGCAGCGGACTCGGTCAGATACTTATCGACCGCGCCTTCGACCACGGTGCCCTTGAAAAAATCGGGGTTCATGCCGGTGTGCATGCTAACTACATTGCCGAAAGTAAATTCGCGAAAATCGTCGTCAGTCATGAATCCGTCATCGACCATCTCGTAAGCTTCCACCATGACCTTGGTCATGTCGGGCACGTCCCAGTGGCCGATATCCGATCCCAGTATGGCATTAAGCTTGAGCCCGTAATGGTTGATGCGGGAATCAAACGCGACGCCGTTGAGGCTATCGTCGGCCTCGCAGCCGAAATAGAAGTTACGATTGAAGATGTCGCGAATATCCTCCGGTTTCTTGACACCGGTGGGCGCAAAATCATCCATTTCCTCCGGCGGTACTTTGAGGCGCGTCGAGATTGGATGATCGGGATCGGCGCGAATGCGTTCCGGTGTCAGGTAGGCATTGCCGTATTTCTCGAACATTTCGACCACTAAATCCACATCGAGCGTCGTGGGATCAAGCGTAGTCCTCAAGGCTTCAAGGTTCCGTTTCTCCCAATATTCGAACAGGCTGTTATAAAGTTGCGCTGCCCAGCCCGCGCCACCTTCGAGGAAAGCAAATTTAAGTGTCGGGAACCGGTGCGGTACGCCGCCCATAAATAACGCGCGGCAAAAATATTCACTACCCTTGCCGAAACTGTTGAGCGAGTTGAATACGTAATTGCTTGGAGAGTTATGCAGGGTGCCCCAACCACGCGATGAATTGTGACAGGTTGGTGCCACACCAAGCTCGACGCACTTTGCCCATACTGGATCATAGGCATCGCCCTGGTCGATCGCCGGCGAGGTGGGTGTCGTAGCAAAATGTGCCAGATGAGGTGCCTCGTCGAGGACCTGTTTCGCCGCTTTATGAATCTGGGTATTCATGACGATGGCCTTGAGCCCCAGCTCCTTCACCACGAATTCCAGCTCAGCAATGGCCTCGTCGGGCTTGTGCATGGGGATCAGCGCCGCCGGCGTCAACCTGTCGGCCAGCCCGTCGAACATGTCCGCATACATGGTGTTCATGGCCCGATAAAGCGCTGGGCGAAGCTCGTCATCGCTGGTCCGCAGGACGCTCAACGCCTGGGTACCATATACGATGCCAAAATCGATGCCCGCCTCGTCAAGCCGTTCGTAATAGAGCCGCGGCAGCATGGCGGTAGCGCGGTCGATGGAAGAGGGACCCGAATTGCCGACCCACACCGCGCGTCTGCCACGCGAGGTCATGTCGGCATTCAACTCGACCTCGTATTTTGCGGCCATATCCGGGCCGGCAACTTGCTTGAGGAAATCAAGGATCGCGAAAGTGGTCTCGATCATGTGCCCGTCGGCATCAACTACTGGATGCTTGAGCTTGGCGTGGATATCCGTCCCGGTGATGCCGTTATTGTGATGACCTGTCATCGTGTTGCCTCCGTCCCATCTGATGAACCAAAACAATAGCCCAAAAATTGACATTGCACCCCTTCTGCTCGCCCCAAATTGATCTGGATAAGTCCAGCGGGGATAAATTCGACGCAATTCAAGGGATACGCTTGTACTCCTGCAGAGGCGGCATTAGGTTTCAAGCGGTCTCGCTATGAGAGTCACAGGAGAAAAAGTGCCATGTCCCCAGCGGAAACCGCCATCGACCAAACCGGCCAGCCGGTCGGCGCGATGAGCCACGAAGAGTATTACGATCTAGCGGCTCAGGTATTGCCGGGCGCCGGCCTGGGCGGCTATTCGCTTCCCGATGATGTTCGTTTCATGATCCATAAAGGCGAAGGATCGCGACTGCAGGATGTTCGCGGCCGCTGGTATATCGATTACGTGGGCGGCGCCGGCGCCCTTATTCTGGGACATGCCTTCCCATCGGTTGTCGCCGCCGTACGAGAGCAGGCGCCCAAGGGGCTGCATTTTTTCGGGACTCTCAATGAGGCGGCGGTTCTTCTTGCCAGGGAACTGGTGGACGCCATTCCCTGTGCGGAAAAGATCGCCTTTACCTCCACCGGGTCGGAAGCCACCTTTTATGCCATGCGGATCGCCCGGGCGTTCACCGGCCGCAGCAAGATCCTGAAATGCGAAGGCGGCTATCACGGCAATCACGATTACTCGAATTTTTCGGTGTCACCGCGGGCGCTGTCCAACTACCCGGCTGGTCGGCCTGACACGGCGGGCATGCCGGCGTCCCTGGCTGAATCAGTGCTTGTCGCCCCCTATAACGATTTGGAGACGGTGCGGAAGATCGTCGAAGAGCACCGCGACGACCTGGCTGCCATCATCGTTGAGCCGGTGCAGCGGATCATCTTTCCCAAGGACGGTTATCTGGAGGGTCTCCGCAAGATTTGCGACGACAATGATGTGCTGATGATTTTCGATGAGGTGGTTACCGGCTTTCGTCTTGCCTATGGCGGGGCTCAGGAATATTTCGGCGTGACGCCGGATCTGGCGAGCTATGGCAAAATTGCCGGCGGCGGCGGACCCGTCGGCTGCGTCGCCAGCAAGAACGAGATCATGGAGCAGTGCAATCCGGTGAACCGGGGCAAGGACAATTACGCCTATATCAACGGCACTCTGCACGGAAATCCCATCGGGTGCGCGGCGGGTCTGGCGACGTTGGCGGAGCTTCGCACACCGGGGTTTTATGACCGGCTCCACGGCCGGGCGGCTGATCTTCAGGCGGCCTGCCAGGATGTTCTGGATCGTCATAATCTTCCGGCGAAGGCGATTGGCAAGGGATCTCTCTGGCAAATCGTGTTCATGGAAAACGAGCCGCAGGATTTCAGCGATTTTATCCAGGCGGACATGGCTTCGACACGCGATCTGGATCTTCACCAGATGAAGAATGGGATTTATGTGTTGCCGGGTGTCCGGCGGTTTGTCTCCGCGGTTCATTCCGATGAGGATTTCGAGGAGACCACGCGGGCGCTCGATGCTGCTTGCCGGGCCATGGCATAGAGGAGTTGGATATGTCCAAGACCCTGCAAGAGGTCAAAGGCAGTGCGGTTCTGTTTTCCGAAATGACACCGCCGGATGGTCAGGAGGATGCCTTCAACGACTGGTACGATGGCCATCATTCTCCAAGTCATGTGCAGGGTGTGCCGGGTTTCGTCAGTGCCATGCGCTATCAGTCCGGTGAGGGACCGCACTATCTGGCGGTTTACGAACTCGACGGTCCGGAGACCCTGGATCATGAGGAGTACAAAAAGCGCAAGCTGACGCCCGACAGCCCGACCTATGAGATGCTGCAGTCGGTTTCTGGCTTTACCCGCTATATCGGGGTAGAGGCTTTTTCCCAAACCCGCGAGGATCTTAAAGAGATAGCATTGGACGCGCCGATGGTGTTGTGTGTTTTCTTCGCCGTTCCCATGGAACAGCGGGGGAATTTTGAATCCTGGTATGACACAGAGCACATCCCCATGCTGCTGGAATGTCCCGATTGGCTGATGGCGCGGCGCTTCGATATCGTCACGTGTGATCCCGAGCCCTACACCCACATGATCCTTCACTATCTGAAGGACGAGAGCGCTCTTGAGTCCGAGGCGCTTAAGCAGGCACGCGAGACCGAGTGGCGAAAAAAACTGGCGGCTCAATCATGGTTCACACCGCTCTTTGTTACCTACCATCGTCGCAATAAACGATTTTTGAAAACCGGCTCATAGCCGCAAATATATTGGGAGATATAAATGGCGATTTCCAATCAGGACACCTACGACAAGGGACTCAATATTCGCCGCGAGGTGCTCGGTTCACAATATGTCGATCCGAATATCGCCAAATCCAAGGAAAACGATTTCGACGGCGCTATTCAGGATGTTGTGACGGAATATTGCTGGGGCATGGGCTGGGGCCGGGAAGGGGTACTCGACCGCAAGACACGCTCCATGCTGGTCCTCGCCATGCTGACGGCGCTTGGCAAGCCCAATGAGCTCAAAGCCCACACCCGTGGAGCGCTACGCAATGGCGTGACGGTGGAGGAAATTCGCGAGCTTCTGATCCACGCCACCGTCTATTGTGGTATTCCGGCTGGTGTCGATGCGTTCCGCAATGCGAAGGAAGCTATCGATGCCTACGAAGCGGATCAGAAATAGGGCCGGCGCCCTGGGTCAGAAGTTTTCCAGCAGGCGGCCGTAGCCTTTAACCGGAGTATCGATACCGGTTTGCCGAAGGGCGGCCCACATGGTCGCGGTATTGCTGGTCAGGACCGGCTTTCGCAGCTCGTCTTCCAGTGCCTGGACGACGTCGGCGGATCCGAAATCCGTACAGCAGATGAGCAGGGCATCACAATCGGGCTGATCGACGGATTTCGCGTGCTCATAGATTTCGGAGGGTGAAATGCGCGAAATCTTTTGAATTTTATCCAGCGATCCTCCCAGACCCAACCCTTTGATGTCCGCGACTTCCACTCCGTGGCGCTCGACGAACGCTTTTTCCTTTGCATTGGTCGCGTCCGTATAGGGTGTCGCCATGGCAATGCGTTTCGTGCCGAGCGCTTTCAGGGCCTCGAGTATGGCGCCGGCCGTGGTAAGGGCGGGTTTTCCTGACGCATCCTGCATGGCGCCCACCAACCGGTCGGACGGGCAGGCCATGGAGCCCGAGGTGCAGCCATAGGCGACGACATCGGCGCCGGCGGCGGCCAGTTCCGTGCTGGCCCGGCCGGCTTGCTCCAGCATGACCTTGAAATCGTCCTCGGCCGGATTGCTTTCGAGGGGCACACGGGTGAAATGGACGGAGACGCCATCCGGTTTCATCCGGTTGAATTCCACCTCATTGGTGGTGTTGCTGACAGGAACAATTGTTCCGATCCGTGTCCGCCAATTGGCTGGGC
The DNA here is from genome assembly GCA_018660305.1 of Rhodospirillaceae bacterium. Next base: position 8,927 of record JABJKO010000110.1, on the reverse strand, counting down.
TGCTTGCTTCCGTCATGGGACTGTCTATGGCTTTCGTTACTGCAGCCGCTTGATTTTCGAACCGCCGGCGCTGGTAATACTTACTTTTGCCTTGGCGCGAAGGCCGCCGATGGTCTCCTGGAAAACCTTATCAGACATTTCTTGGCGGATCTTCCCCGCCGCTTCTTCATAGTTGCCGGCGCCGCTGACACGGCGGTCTTCGACCTTGATGACATGCCAGCCGAACTGGGTCTGTACCGGTTCGTTGGTAATATCACCGGGTTTAAGCGCGAACGCGGCCTGCGAGAAGGGTGGAACCATCTGTTTGAACTCAAAATAGCCGAGATCACCACCGGAGCGGCCGGACGGTCCCGTGGATTTGCTTTTTGCCAGTCCGGCGAAATCGGCGCCCCCCTTTAATTCCCCGATCACGGCCATCGCTTCGGCCTTGGTCTTGAGCAGGATATGGCGTGCGCGGACTTCCTCCTTCTTTGGCCCCAGGGCGATGGATTTTTGGTATGTGTCGCGGACCCGTTGTTCGGTTACGACGGAATTAACGCGTTCCGACATATAGATGTCGTTGAGAATGCTCTCGGTGACACTGGCGATGCGCCGTTGGATATCCGGGCGCTTGAGAAAGCCTGCCTTGCGGGCCGCGTCGGCCACCACTTTCTGATCGATAAGTCTCTGGACAAGCTGTGGCTGGAGTTGTTCCAGCGGAACCTGCTGATACTGGGGTGGCAGTCTTTTATAAAATTCCTGGACGTCGGAGTTCATGATGGGCTTGCCGTTGACGGTCGCCACCACAAGATCCTGTGCGGCGGGTGACATCTTCTTCTGGGCAAGGACAGACCCCGGTAGGGTGACGCTAACGGCGAGCATCGCGCATGCAATAATGGCGCGTTTCATGGAGTTCTCCCGGATAAATGACTAAAAATATTTATGGCAAGTGTCGCAGAGTTGGGGATTAAATCCAACCGCAACAAGATTTTCTCACCGAATCGTGTATCGCGTCAGGCGGCTTCCAGTTTGCGGCGGGCCAACATTTCCCTGCCGACAAGCAGTAAGGTCAGCGCGATGCCAGCCAATTCAGTATAAATCGCGTTTGGGAAAGCTTCGACAGGGATCAGCAACAGGATGCCCCCCACCATAAATCCTATTCGCAATAGGAAGTTCAGGGGACGAACGAAATAGCCCTGGATGCCGCACGTTGTTACCCATACCCCAGCGACAGCGGTGACAAAGGCGATGATAATATCCACCGGCTCGCCTTGCATGATCAGGTTGGGCGACAGGACAAACATGACCGGGACGACGAGGGCGGTCCATCCCAGCCGCACGGCCGTAACGGCGGTTGCCATGGGGCTGGACCCCGCGAGATTAGCCGCGACAAAGGCAGCGATGGCGACCGGTGGTGTTATCAGCGACACAATGCCGAAATAGAACACATACATGTGGGCGGCGAGCGGGTTGATACCGAGTTTAATCAGCGGCGGTGCGGCGATAATCGAGACCAGGAGGTAGATCGCCGTCGTCGGCATGCCCATGCCCAGTACGATGCAGATGATTGCGGTAATACCGAGGAGCAGCGCCAGATTGCCTTCACCGACGGTCACCAGCGCCTGTGTCAGGGCCTCGCCGAGACCCGTGGCGCCGAGAATACCGATAATCAGCCCGGCCATGGCGCCGATGATCACGATTTCACTGCCGCCGCGAACGCCGGTGTCGCGGACAGCGGTGATGATCTGCGGCACCGTGATGCGCGTTTTTTTGTAGCCGAAGATCCAATTGACGATGACGACCGTCGCACCGGACCACAGCGCCGCGGTTTCCGGCGCCCGGTTCATGACGAACAAGGCGTAGATCAGCACGGCAAACGGCACGACAAAGAACCAGCCCTCTTTCAGGGTCTTTCCCAGAGGGGGGATCAGCTCTTCGGGAACCGGTTGAATATTCTTCTTGGCGGCTTCGAGGTCGGCATAGACAAACACGGCGACGTAATAGAGAAGCGCCGGAATGATCGCGGCCAGGACGACTTCGGTATAGCCGATCTCCAATATCTCAGCCATCAGGAAGGCGGCCGCGCCCATGATCGGCGGCATGATCTGGCCACCGGTCGAGGCAACGGCCTCGAAGGCAGCGGCTGTGCGGGGGTCGTAACCGCCCCGTTTCATCAGCGGAATTGTGATGAGTCCCGTCGAGGCAACGTTCGAGACGGCGGTGCCGGAGATCGCGCCAAACAGACCAGACGCCACCACCGCGATTTTAGCGGATCCGCCTCGGCTGCGCCCGATGAGCGCCGTCGAGATATTGGTGAACCATTCCGAAGCGCCGCCCTTCATCAGGAGTTGCCCAAAGAAAACAAAGGGAAGGACCACCACAACGACAATGGTCAGAGGCAGACCGAGAACCGCGACGCTGTCGGCGACGATGCGTGCCGTGAACACCACGTACGTTGCTTCGGTGGCCTGAAACACCCCGGGTATGTGATGGCCGAACGCCGTATAGGCGAGAAAGAACAGCACGATACTGGTCAGGCTCCAACCCGCGGTGCGCCGGATGGCTTCAACGATCAGCGGGATCAGGATAGTGCCAATGGTGGATGCTTCCGGCCGTCGTTCGAAGAGTTCGTCCTGGAGAATAGGGAAGCGCCAGGCGAGATAGGCGCCGGCGGCTAGTCCCAGAAGGGCGAGAAATGCATCATAGAACGGGACGGTGGTTTTCTTCGTCTTGGGGTTGAAGGGTGATTTTATAAAAACGATGGCGAGGCCAAGCCCCAGCGCGAGCGCCATGCCCTGTTCGGTGAATATCTGCAGGCCCAGCGTTAAATGAATTTCCGAGGCGAAGAAAATAGGGATCAGGGCGAGAAATCCGCCGAGCCACGATACGATGTGGATCCAGGGGCCTGTAAGCGTTAGCTGTGAATCGCCCTCGCTATGGGCGGCGGAGATATCTGCTGGGTTGGTTGCCATCTATCCGAAACAAATTCAATTGGTACGAAATAAAATTAGTCGTGTGGAAAATTGCTGGCCCGCACCGTCCATGACGATGCGGGCCAGCGGGTCTGAATGAACCGGACGCGCTCAGCGCTTCCAGAGACCTTTTTCCTTGTAGAACTTCATGGCGCCCGCGTGATAGGCGAGACCACCCTGGTCCTTTGACATTCTCTTTTCATTGTAGGAACGCCATACACCGCTGACGGCGTGGAAGTCCTTTACGCTGTCATGCATGACCTTGGTGACGGCGTATACCGTGTCGGTGGATACATTCTTGTTGGTGAACAACGTGAAGTCATAGCCGAACAGGACAGCTGGTTCACGGATGGCTACGTAATTTTTCTTCTTGCCGACTTTTTCATATTTGCCACCCTTCAGATTGGTGGTCGCCTTCATCGCGCCGGAGGTGTCCGTGTTGAAGCTGATGTAACGAACACCGCTGGGGATCTTGGCATTCATGTCTTTGTTGGGCCCGCCACCGACACCGGCCATGGCGACATCGACTTTGCCCTGCTTGAACAGGTTCCAGTGCTGCCGCAATCCGACAGCGGGAATCTGTTTAACGTCTTTCCAGGTCAGACCGGCATTGGTCAAAAAGGCGCTGAAATATGTCTGGAACAAAGGCGCGCCCTTGAAGCCGGCGGCAAAACGCTTGCCGCGAAGGTCCTCGATCCTGCGAATGGGTGAATCGTTACGGACCAGCAGGCCGGTGCGGAACCGCATCAGCGTCGTCACCAGCTGCAAATTCTTGTAGGGCCGTTTGGACAGATCACGGCCTTCCTTGGCCATGGTGTATTGAACGATGTTGGACAATCCGAACTGAAGCTCACCGGCATTGACGACCGGAATATATTTCTGCGTGCCGCCCATGATCTGGCGCCGCATTTTCAGAATGGATTTTCCCGAAACGAATTTCGAAATAGCGGTCGTCATGGCAGCGACCATCGAACCCTTGGTGCTTCCGATAGCAACCGTCTGCGCGCTTGCGGCACTGGTAACAAAACCGGCCGCGATGGCGGCGCCCGCCAATAATTTGAATGTCTTCATTTTGATCCTCTCGTTCCTAATGATTGCGTCAATATTATTATTTTTGCGACGGTGAACCTTAGCGGAACTTTCGCGGCAAGAAAAAGGTCTATTTTCCGCCTGCTGCGTAATGGGCTGACTCTAAAACCGGATACCGGCTGATTTGGGTCTGGGCTCTGCGGACACAGGAGAGTCCCGTTAACACTTTCCTGTCGGTGGATTTTACAGTTTTCAGCGGATTAACCGTATATCGGCCCAAAACTGTCGGTGGATTTTACACTTTGGGTATTTGGTGAATCGCCTTAACCATCCAGTGCCGCGGAAAAGGCCGAATTAACCCGTCTGGCACGGGATTTGCATGTTCCTTGTTAATTAGACCGCGGTGGGCGCGGCAAACAAACTTCGACAGGGAATGTGCAACCATGACTTACGGATTCAGAAAACTGCAACGGCAGAGCCTCCGGTGCCGGCTCGATCAGAATATGGTGCTGTTGGCTCAGATTTTGGCGGCATTGATTGTGGCGGTTGGCATATTGGATGTGCTTTCGACCAATGCCATGTTGGCGGCGGGTAACATCGAGGCCAATGCGATGATGGCTAGCCTGCAGGAAAATTTGGGCGTTTGGTGGTTCATACCCAAACTACTTGTCCACGTCCTTGCGGCTATGTTTGTTCTGTGGCTGCCGTCAAAATCGATGATTAGAAAAGGTCAGGCAATTGTCCTTATTTACGCCCTGGTGATTACCAACAATTTCTATCTATCCACTTTGACGGTCTGAAGACGACAGGAGGAGCACGCCGTCAGCGGCTTTGACGCCTTTTCCGTCCGGCAAAACGAACAGCGGGTTGATTTCCGCTTCGGCGAGGCGCGGTCCGAAGGCCTCGCACATATGAGCGAAAGACATTACGGCATGAATGAGGGCCTCCATGTCTCCCGCCGGCGCGCCGCGAAATCCTTTCAGCCTGGTTGTGATCGTCAATTCGTCGAGCATTTCGGCGACATCGGTCGATCCCAGCGGCAGGAGGCGGATGGCCGTATCGTCATAGAGCTCGGCGGCTGTGCCTCCGGCGCCGAGCATCACCGCCGGACCTAGTTGCGGGTCCCGGACAAAGCCCAGCAGCATTTCAATTCCCCCGGTGACGTATTCCTGAACCAGAAACCCTTCCGCCTCACCGGATATATGATCGCGGGTGCTGGCGCTGATCTCATCACAAACGCGGGTGACATCAGCCGTTGCCACGTCGATATGCACGCCGCCCACATCGCTTTTGTGGATGAGATCGCGCGACAGGATCTTCACCACAAGCCGGGGCCCAAGTGATCCGGCGGCCCGCCCGGCTTCTTCCGGTGTTGGTGCGATGGCTTCCCGAACGCACGATATTCCGCAGGCAGCAAACAATTGCTTGCACTCGGCCTCGTTCAGGCGGCCGGCCCAATGGTCCAACGCAGGCAAAGTGCCGGAGCGCTTGCTCACGGGGAGATCGCCGGTTGGCGCCTGCCGGCTGGCTTGGAAGATCGCCTCCAGCGCGGCGGCGCAGCTTTCCGGGGTGTCATAGGCCGGCACGCCGGCCTGGTTCAGGCGGCGAATGATGTCCGGCGCCGAGGGGCTGCTATAGACGATGAGCGGTTTTGTGGCGGTCCTGCTGACCTCGATTACCGGTGTCGCAACAAGATCGGGCCGGCCCACACCGGAAGATCCGACGATGCTGATCACCCCATCGTAATCCTCGCTGTCCATCAGGGCGGTAATGGCGCCATGAATGGTTTCCGGCTGTAGACCGGCAAGGGTGAGGTCGATGGGATTGCGGTCCGGCGCAAACCCGTCATGGCTTAGCAAGGAGCCCAAAGCTTTCGCCGTATCCGCACCTGGTTCCGGCGCATCGAAACCCGCCATGCCGCAAACATCGGCAACCAGCCCGCCGGCGCCGCCGGTTGAGGTCAGAATGCCCAGCCGTTTTCCCTCAAGATTTGTCCGGCAGGTGAGTGCCATGGGGACATCGATAAGATCGCCATAATTCTGTACCCGAATCACGCCTGCCTGCCTGAACAGGGCGTCATAGAGACGGTCTTCTCCGGCCAGAGCGCCGGTGTGGGACGCCGCCGACCGGGCCCCGGGCTCGGAGCGGCCGACCTTATAGACCACCAGCGGCTTTCCCCGTTCCCTGGCAAGCAGGGCGATGCGGCGGAAGCGGTCGGGTTGCCGCAGCGCCTCGAGATAAAGAGCGATCACCGATGTCGCCGGGTCCTCGATGAGAAATTCGACAAAATCGCATATTTCCAGATCCGCTTCATTCCCCGTCGCCACGAGATGGGAGAGCCCAACACCCTTGTAGGCGGCACGCGACAGGATCGAACCGAGGATTCCGCCACTTTGAGAGACAACGGCAATGGCTCCCGCGTGGCGGTCTTCCACATCCAATGCGCCGGAGGCTGACAGGGTTACATGATCGACGAGATTGACGAGCCCGATGGTGTTCGGCCCCAGGAGACGCATCCCGCCGGCCGCTTCACGGAGCGCTTCCTGCCTGCGGATGCCGTCGCCGCCTACCTCTCCATAGCCGCCGCCGATGGCGATGGCCGCACCGGTCCCGACGCGTGCGAGGTCGCGAAGATATTGTTCCGCATGGGCAGGGCCCACCAGCACAATGGCGACATCCGGGGCCTGCGGCAGGGCATCGATGCTGGCGAAGCAGGGCAGCTCACCAATGGCTTCATAGCGCGGATTGACTGGCCAGACATGGCCCGTAAAACCGTGCAGCTGCAGGAACCGCAGGGGACGTCCGGCTGTTTTGCCGGGATCACTGGAAGCGCCGATGATCGCGACGCTCTCCGGACGAAACAGACGCTCTAACGCGGACCGGCGGGGAGGCGTCAAATCAGCGATTCCGTTTCTGCAGAAAGTCGTTCACCGATTCATGATGTTCGTCGGTGGTGTAACAGATCGCCTGCGCCTGCCGTCCCAGGGCAAAGAGCTGATCCATCGGCAATTCAAAACTCTGGTCGAGAATGGATTTGGACAGGGCTACGGCGACCGAGGAGCCGGCGGTCATGCGGTCCGCCATTTCCACGGCATCGTCGAGTAAACTCTCTCCGCTGGAAATGGCATCGATCATGCCTATCTGGAGCGCTTCGGGGGCTTCGACGCGACGGCCTGAAAAAATGAGTTCCTTGGCGCGGGCCAGGCCGACCCGCCGGGGCAGAAAATAGAGCCCGCCGCCATCGGGTATCAGCCCGCGGAGCACGTAACTCATGGCAAACTTCGCCCGGTCGGAGGCGATGATGAAATCGCAGCAAAGCGCCATGTCGCAACCAAGCCCGGCCGCCGCGCCGTTCACTGCCGCAATGGTTGGCTTGGTCAGGCCGTGTAATTGGGTGATGGCGCCATGGGTCCGTCGCTGCCGTTGCCAGCCATTGATGGCGACCTGCCCGGCGGGGGCGTCCAGCCGTTCCTTCATGGCGCTGATATCACCGCCCGCGCAAAAGGATCGCCCCCGGCCGGTCAACACCATCGCGCGAATGGAATCGTCACGGGATACCCAGTCGATGATATCGACAAGCTCTCCGCGCAGCGCGTCATCCATGGCGTTATGCACGTCGGGCCGGTTCAGAGCGATGATGGCAACGTGATCCCGTTGCTCGATCTCGATGCGATCAGCTGTCGGTCTCTCAGCATCGCCGGGCGATGCGGATCCATTTTCGGCCAAGGGTGCCTCCAGAAATTAGGGCAGGGGTAAAGACAATTATTCCGCCGCTACGCCGTAATCGGCGATTGGCGCAAGATGCGACAGCATGTTGGCGGCGTTTTGGTGCATGATTTTTCGCCGCTCCTCATCGCTGATGTCGGCATCGTTCACGGCCTTGGTGGACCATTCGACCCCGAACTCGGTTCCGTCGGTACCAAATACGATTCGATCCGGCCCATAGGCACGGAGCCCGGCCTCGATGGCGTGCGGTCCGAAGGAATTGCAATCCACATAGACCCTGGAATTTGCAAACCGTTTCGACGGAAGCTCCTCGTCGGGTGTATCGAGGAGGCTGCGGTGATCCATGCGCTCCATCTCATAGGGAATATTACCGCCGAGATTGTGCACCTGAATTATGGCGTCGGGATAATCATCCAGGATATCGGTCATGCACAACGTCACCATGTTGGATGACAGGCTGGCCTGCATATCGAGAGTCCCCATGCGCCGCCGCACATTGTCGGCATCCCCTGGCACCCGTGGCCAGTCGTCTCCCGGCCGGGGCCCGAAATGGATAAACACTACCGCTTTGTGTCTGTTGGCGACTTCCAGTATGGGACGAATCTGTTCGGCGTCCTTGTACGTCAGAAAGGCATTACCCGGCACCTGTGTTCCGACCATTCCGGGGAGTGCCATGGCGCGCTCAAACTCTTCCGCGGCGGCCGCTATGTTATCCATGGGCAGCGACGCGAAGCCGGCGAATCGTCCTTCATGGGTTTTGCAGAGCGCGGAGACGCTGTCGTTGACGAGACGGACCAGCGGCAGGGATTCCTGGACGGGCAGACGTTCGATCCACGTAAAGGAGCCCACCAGGGACAGCACGCCCGTACTTATTCCGAGACGATCCATTTCCGCCAGACGTTGTTCCATATCATCGAACGCCTTCGCGATGGGTTCCTCGCCGCGCCGGGTTTTGAGAACTTCCTCACCGTCTTCGTTCCGGATAATCATCGGTTCGGTTTTACGGCTGCGCAGCGCCTCTATCAGGACGGACGGGCGCCAATGGGCATGCATGTCTATGGTCATTGTTTTCTCCCTATTACGTCTTGTGTTGAAAGTTTAGCGCAAAACGGAGCCGGTCCACAGCTACATAAATCTAGTCCATCAACAGGGTGCAGGCAGCGACCTGTGACGCCAGCAAATTGCGATCCGTAAACAACGCGTCGGGGTCGGCGGCGGCGT
>JABJKO010000123.1 GCA_018660305.1 Rhodospirillaceae bacterium | reverse complement strand
TGGGGGAGCGGGCCGGTTCCGTCTAAACGGAAAATGCACTAGTGCCGGAAGTGGCGGATGCCGGTCAGGACCATGGCGAGGTTTTGGTCGTTGGCGGCGGCGATGACCTCGTCGTCGCGGATCGAGCCGCCGGGCTGGATAACCGCGGTAGCCCCCGCTGCGGCGGCGGTCAGCAAACCATCGGCAAACGGAAAGAAAGCATCGGAGGCCACCACCGATCCCTTGGCCAGCGGCTCCAGCTCGCCGGCGGCTTCGGCCGCGTCGGCGGATTTCTGCGCGGCAATGCGGCAGGAATCCACCCGGCTCATCTGGCCGGCGCCGATACCCACCGTCGCACCATCCCTGGCGTAGACGATGGCGTTGGATTTCACATGCTTGCAAATGGTGAAGGCGAACAGCAAATCGGCCAGCTCCCGATCGCTGGGCGCCCGCTCGGTGGCACAGGTCAGATCGTCCGCACCGACCCGCGCCGCATCGCGGCCCTGCAGCAGAAACCCGCCGGCCAGCGCCTTGATGGTCATGCCGGAAGCACCGGGATCAGGCATGGCGCCGGTCGCCAGAACCCGCAGGTTCTTCTTATTGGCCAGAATAGCATTTGCGTCGGGCGAGATATCCGGCGCGATGATGACTTCGAGAAACAGCTTGGCCATGGCCTCCGCCGCCGCCCCATCCAGCGGCCGGTTGACCGCGATGATGCCGCCAAAGGCGCTCACCGGATCGCACCGCAGGGCCTTGGCAAAGGCGTCGCCCAGATCGCTGCCCAGCGCTACCCCGCACGGGTTGGCGTGCTTGATGATGGCGACGGCCGGCTGATCGAATTCAGCGACCAGCTCAAATGCCGCGTCGGTATCGTTCAGATTGTTATAGGAGAGCTCCTTGCCCTGGATCTGCCGGGCCGTCGCGACACCGGGGCGATTGTCGGCGGTCTTGTAGAATGCCGCCTCCTGGTGGGGGTTTTCGCCATAGCGCATGATCTGGGCGCGGGTGCCCGACAGGCTGTGGCGGGGGGGAAAGGTTTCGCCATTCTGCCCCGCGAACCAGGTGGCGATGGCGCTGTCGTAGGCGGCGGTCCTCGCATAGGCCGCACCGGCGAGGCGCTGGCGCAGACCGGCCGTGGTCGCGCCGTCATGGGCCTGCATTTCTTCCATGACAACCGCATAATCCGCCGGGTCGGTGACGATGGTGACGCTTTCATGGTTCTTGGCCGCCGCCCGGACCATGGCCGGACCGCCGATGTCGATATTCTCGATACAGGTCTCGAAATCCGCCCCCGCTGCCACGGTCGCCTCAAAAGGATAGAGGTTGATCGCCACCAGATCGATGGGTGCGATGCCATGCTCTTTCATGGCCGCAACATGGGTAGGATCGGGGCGGCGGGCCAATATGCCGCCATGGATCTTGGGGTGCAGGGTCTTGACCCTGCCATCCATGATCTCGGGAAAGCCCGTATGGTCGCCGACCTGGGTAACCGGCACGCCAGCCGCCGCAAGGGCCGCCGCCGAGCCGCCGGTGGACAGGATTTCCACCCCCTGCTGGGCGAGAAATTTGCCAAATTCGACAAGACCCTCCTTGTCGGAAACGGAGATCAGGGCGCGGGTAATTTTTTGATCAGACATCAGTGTTTCTTTGGATTGTGACGCTTTTTTTGACTTATGACGCGACCGCCCGTATGGGCCCACCGGCCTCTGGACGGTATTCAGGAACATGTTTGCGCAGCAGGTCGATAATGGCAGTCTCATCGCCGTCGCGGGCGGCGGCAACCAGCGACTCGATGATCTCCGACAGCGGATCGAGCTCGGCGGTGCGCGGCGCGGCCAGCAGAATACCGGCATAGTCGGTGGTCTCCGGCGGCTCGGAATCGTGGAGGATTTCCTCGTACAGCTTTTCTCCCGGTCGCAGACCGGTGATTTCAATGCGGATATCGATTTCCGGTTTTTTACCGGCCAGGAGAATCATTTGCCGGGCCAGATCCATGATCTTGATGGGATCACCCATATCCAGAACGTAGATTTTCCCGGGCTCGCGCGCATCGCGGGTCCCGAGCACGCTGGCCTCCAGCACAAGCTCCACGGCTTCGCGCACGGTCATAAAATAGCGCTGCATATCGGGATGGGTAACGGTCAACGGCCCCCCGGACGCGAGCTGGCGCTGGAATAGCGGCACCACCGATCCGGTGGAGCCCAGCACATTGCCGAACCGGACGGTAATATACCGCGTACCGCCCTTGGCCGATTCAGACGGCGCGTTTTCCACGATATCGAGCGCCTGACAGTAGGTTTCAGCGATCCGTTTGCTGGCCCCCATGACGCTGGTCGGGTTGACCGCCTTGTCGGTGGAAATCAGGACCATGGCGGCGACATTGGCCGCGCGGCAGCAATCGGCCACAATCTTGGTCCCCAGAATATTGGTCCGGATACCCTCCCCCGGGTGCGCTTCGACGATGGGCACATGTTTGAGCGCGGCGGCGTGAAACACCAGTTCGGGAGCTTCCGACCCCATGATCTGGGCCACGCGTCCGGCATCACGGACATCGGCAATCACAGAGGACCGATCGAGATCCGGGTAAGCCTCGCCGATCTCGAGATCAATGGAATAGAGCGCGTATTCCGACGCATCCAGAAGACACAGATGGGCCGGCTGAAACCCGGCAAGCTGGCGCGCAAGCTCGCCGCCGATGGTGCCCCCCGCGCCGGTCACAAGAACTCGCCTGCCCTTGATCAGCGCCTGCATGCTGGCGCGATCCAGAACATGCTGGGCGCGGCCGAGAACGTCTTCGATGGCGATGGGGCGCACCTGGACGCTTTCGGCAACGTCGCTCCGGAAATCCGTCAGACTGGGCAATCGCGCGAGGGAAAAACCCAGCCGGTCGGAAACATCGATCAGCGCGCGCATGGTATCGGTCTCGACATCGTCCTTCGTGACGATGACACGCTGCGGCCGTTTGCCGCCCTGGCTGAGCCCATCGACCACGGCGGGAATATCCTGGACCGTCCCCAGCACATGGACACCGTGGATATTACGGCCGACCCGTCCGCCCTTTTCGTCGATGATGCCGACAACTTCATAAGCGCCCATCGGATTGCGGCCCAGGGCGCGGATAAACATTTCCGCCGCATCGCCCGCCCCGACCAGCAGGACCGGCACCCGGCGGCTCAGCGTCTCATCCGCCGCATGCCCGCTACGCTTGTCCTTGAAGCGGCGATAGAGAAAACGGGGTCCGCCAAGCAGTGCGATGAGAACGAACCAGTTAATAAAGAGCGTCGACCGCGGCAGCCATTCGAGCCGGTTCAACAGAAACATCAACGGCACGAAGATGAGGATGGCAAAGGTGACGGCCTTGGTGATGGCTGACAAATCATTGAGAGATGCATATCGCCAGACGCCGCGATAAAGCCGCATGGACCAGAACACGACAAAAGCGATGGCGGCGAACAATACGGCAGCCAGGGCGATGGTCGTATGATCGTAATAGGTGATGTCCATACCGATGCGCAGGAACAGCGACAGCGGCAGCGACACGAGCGCCATAAAGACGTCATGGGTGCAAGCGATCGTCGGTCGGTTGACCTTCGACAATTTATCCGAGGAAGGCATCCTGCCCTTCATAAATTCCGTATGGAGACCATAACATAGCGATTCCGGCGCGCCCATAAAGAGACAAAAAATTTGGTGTTAAAAACAAAAAAGCCGCAATTGCGGCTGCGGCCTTTCGGAGAATGCTCCCGGATATCCCTGTTACGCTAACGGGTGTCGCGATACCAGCCGATAGTCGCCGCCAGCCCTTCTTTGAAGGTTGCCGGCGGTGTCCAGCCAAGCTTCTGCCTGATCAAACTATCATCGATTTCCAGCGATCCGGTGAGCCTGTCCGTGGTGGCCGATTTTCCGATCAGGGACAGCAGAAATCGCAAAAAACCGGGCGGCACCGGTATCAGACCGTTTGGTCGGCCGAATGCCGCCCTGATCGCCGCGACGAGAGACGCGGTAGATACGGGGGGGCCATCGGATACCAGAAAAATCTGCCCCCCGGCGTTCGGATGATCGATGGCAGTGGCGATGGCATCGGCCAGATTCTCAACATAAATCAGGCTACGGCGGTTTTCGCTGATCGCCCCAAACGGCAACGGCATTGAAGAATCGCAGAGTTTGAGAAGCGACAGAAAATTGGCTTTGACGTCGGGCCCATAGACCAGCGGCACCCGCAGGATAACGGGTTCCAACGCGGTTTGGGTCGCCATGCCCATGAGGATTTGTTCGGCCGCCTGCTTCGAGCGACCATAGGCGTCCTGTGGGTTGGGTGGATCCGCTTCGGTAAAGGGCGCCAGTGTGGTCTCATCACCATTGACCTTGATCGAGCTCAGGAAAACGAAGCGCTTGATACCCAGGCGCAGCGCCGCCTCGGCGAGACGCTTTGTTACCGCGACATTCATTTCGCTATAGAGCACATCCGGGTCGGTTGATGGATCGTTCATCACATGGACTCGGGCCGCTAAATGAACGACGACGTCGCACCCCGAAAGATGCCGGTCGAAATCTTCGGATTTCGTCAAATCACCCAGATACCGCGTCTCGTCAGCTTCCACCGTCGCCTTATCGTCGCGGACGGCGGCGACCACATCAAATCTCGCGGCCTGAAGCCGGCGGCAGACAGCGCGGCCGACAAATCCTTTGGCACCGGTCACCAGAACCCGTGTCATGAGGCTTCACCGGGTGCTGGTATGTCGGCGAGACGCAGCGCGGCCCGAGCGCCCTCGCCGGCGGCAGCCGCTTCCAGAACCGCCATCATCTCGACCGCCTGGTGGGAGCGGCTGTGGCGCGGCGCGGCGGCGAGCGACCGGTCGGAAAGGGTCTGTCGTAAGGAGGAATCGTCTGCCAGACGCCGGGCCGCATCGGCCAGAGATCCGGGATCTTCCGGGGCGACAGCAATCCCGGCGCCATCGGCCTCGACGATAGCGGTCGCCTCCCCGGCGGGAACGGCGACCAGCAGCGGCAGCCCCATGGCCATGGCCTCGAATATTTTCGACGGGATGACCTCGGCGAATACCGGATCATCGCGCAAATGAATCAGGGCGACATCGCACAGGCTCCAGACCGCCGGCATGCGGGATTTGGGTTGCGGCGGCAGGAAAACCACATTGTGTAGATTGCGAGCCTGCGCATCGGCGATCAGCGCATCCCGGGTGGCGCCGGGACCGGCCAGCAGGAACCGTATGGATGGGTGGTCTTTCAACACTTCCGCCGCGTCCAGCACATTATGGAGCCCATGCGCCATGCCATGGGTGCCCACATAGCCAATAACAAATTTATCCGCCAGATCGTATTCCACCGCCAAATCCGCATCCCGAGCCGTCGGCGCATAGCGCTTTAAATCCACGCCATTGATGACCACGGCGATTTTGTCCGGTGCAATATCCCGGCTTACCAGATTGTCCTTGAACGCATGGGTGAGCGCCGCGATGGCCGCCGAACGGCGATACAGAAACAGTTCCAACCGTTCCATCAACCTGAGCAGCAGATTGTCCTTCATGGCGCCGACGGCGATGATGGAGGCGGGCCACAGATCCCCCAGCTCGAACACAAAAGGCCGGCGGCGGCACCCGGCCAGCATCCAACCGGCGACGGCGGCGAAGAATTGCGGCGACGTGGCGGCGATCACATCTGGTTTTTTCTCAAACAGCCCGAAAAAGAACGCCGTCATCATGAAACTCACGAAATCCAGGGTTCGCCGGATGATGCCTTCATTGGCGGTGATATAGCTTTTGACGCGGACCACCCGGATACCCGACATATCCTCAACCTGACGCCATCGGTTTTGATACCCGTCCAGAAGCCGTCCCTGCGGAAAATTGGGCGCACACGTCAGAACCGTCACCTGATGCCCGGCCTCTATCCAGTAGCAGGCACGCTCATAGACCCGGGTGGCCGCCGCATTGGTTTCCGGCGGAAAATTTTCAGTAAGAAACAGGATTTTCATGGTCGCGGGGTGTGAGAGTCAGGAGGCCCTAAACAAACCCAAATGTTCCAGCCAATCTTCCGCCAGGGGGATCGAATTGCCACAGCCGAACTCAAAGGATCTCGATGCCAGAGACTGTCGATAGGGATGGACGTCTGGCGCAGACGGATCCGACAAAAGAAAGCCACCAGCCAGACCCGCCATGCGCCCGGCTTCCACATCGCGCAAACGGTCACCAACCAAACAGGATCGGGAAAGATCTATGTTCAGTGTCTCCGCAAATACTCTAATCATCCCTGGTTCGGGCTTGCGCCAGTTCGAGTGGTCTGGGCCGTATCCGGGCGTATGCTCTGGATGAAACGGGCAGGCGGCAGTCCCGTCCGTGACGGCCCCTTCCTGGCGCAAAAGCGCTAAAATCCGGGATTCGACGGCGGCGAATTCACGCCAACCCAAATGACCGCGATCAATGCCGGATTGGTTGGTGACCACCAAAACAGGAATTTGCACGGCGTTCGCCCGCTTTATCAGTGAGGCAATTTGGGGCACAAGCGCGACCAACGAAGGGTCGGATAAAAACCCCGTGTCCTCAACGATGACACCATCGCGATCCAGGAACAATGCCGGCCGTGGCGACGCCAACGGGGCCAAGCGCTGGTCAAGCCAGATCCCCGCTTCGGTTATCGGCCAGGAGGGATCGTTTGTGGTGGCAGTGGTCATTGCAGAAAAGCTGCGGCAGCCGATCGAAGAACCGTCTTGCCAACCATCTTTAAAGGAAGCTGCGGGCTTCCTCCAGATCGGTCTGGTTGTCGACGTCGAGCCAATGGCCGGTGACGTAAAGGACACGCACTTCCTGTCCCCTCGCGATCAACCGGTTGAACAGATCGCACAGCCCCGCACCAGCCAGATCGCCACCCTGGCGGAGCCCCTCAATTTCAGATCGAAGAACGTCAGCTCCGGCTTCACTCACCTTAGCCAACCCGATCCATTCTCCGCCGATTTCGAGCTCCGGAATATCCGGCCCAAGCTGCTTTGCGAGAACCGGGCCGGAATCCAGGTATCCGGTAACAAATTGTGTCGAGCAGGCGACCAAGTCGCGTAGCCGGGATTTTGGATCAGGGTCACGCTCCCGCCATAGTGCGTCGACCACCAGCACGATATCGCCCTCGGCGGCGAGAAGCTGATCCATGATGTACCGACGGAACAGAATATCGCCATAGGCGATCAAGCAGTCACCCTTGAGTGCCTCTGTCGCACATGCCAGCGTCGCCGCCTCACCGGTGCTGGCAAAGAGATCGTTATCAACCACCTTGATGGAGGGTAAATTGACCATCTCCTTACGGTAGCCACGGACGACCGTTACGTCGCGGACATTTCCCCCGTTCATGGTATCGACCAGGCGCCGTAGCAAGGGCTGGCCCCGAACATCGATCATGCATTTAGGCCGATCTTCGGTTAGCTCTCCGAGCTCGGTGCCCCGGGATGCGGCCAGAATAATGGCCTTTGGCGCACCATGCTGGACGGGCAGATATCGTTTCTCGGCAGTCGCGAGTTCAGCATTTCCGGCCAGCTCGAACACATCCTTGACGCTCGCCACCTCATGCTCGACGCCCACCAGGCTTTCTTCACGCAGGATACGGCTGGACGTCTCGCGCATAGCCGTGATCGCGGCCCGCAGATTGTGATTGGCCCAGATAATCAGCGAAATTTTGCTCTGGCGATAGTGATCGGTCGGCGTGTCGTAATAGGTTGTGGGCACGATCACCACCGGGCACCGGTTCCCCCATTCATTGGCGAAGGTCAGTATCTCGTCCGCCGAAGATTGTTTGGAATGAATCAGGATCGCATCGGCACCGGCTTCATGATAGGCGCCGGCGCGCTTGAGCGCTTCGGCCATGCCGCGGCCGGAGATCAGCGCCTCGACACGGGCCACCAGCGAAAAATCATCATCGGGCTGGCTGTCCTTGCCGGCCTTGATCTTGCCGCAGAACTCGTCGATGTCCGCGAGTGGCTGCCCGTCACCGATAAAGGAGTTGGTTTTGGGAAACAGCTTGTCTTCGATACAGACACCGGCGATACCCCGGTCGCAGAGCTTACGCACGACGCGGCGCACATTATTGAAATTCCCGTAGCCGGTATCGCCGTCGACCAGGATCGGGATTGACGTTGCATCGGCCATGAATTCCAGCACCTCAAGGACCTGAGTCCATGATGCCTCGTTGCTGTCGCGGACGCCCAGCGCCGCCGACACGGTGAGCCCCGAAGCCCAGATACCCTGGAAACCGGCCTCCTCGACAATCTTGGCCGACAGACCGTCATGGGCCTCCATGATGAATTCGAGCTGAGGCGCTTCCAGGAGCGCCCGAAGCCGCGTTGTCTTACGCGACGGCGCCTCAGAGACGCCGCGATCTCGCTTGCCCGAGAAATCTACCTGTTCAGTGTTGGCCGGTTGTGATGGCAAATCTGCCTCCTGTAATTTCCGTCCTGCCAGTTAAGGTGACAGCGCGGGCTAACCGATTGAATTTGTGTCTTATCCATAGGAATAGCAAGGGCGACAATCGCATCCGTCGTGGAGCGTGACTCCTGCCTCCCAGGGCTTAACTTATTGCGGCCTCGGGTACTGCCGGCTCCTGCGTTTCGTTTCCAGGACCCATCTGTTCGAGCACGGTAACAAGACGGTCGAAATGATCCGAGAGATTGAACTTTTCCTGTGACCGGGCGATGCCGGCCTGCTGGATGGATCGATAAAGATCAGGATCGGCCCGCAATTCCTTGACCCGGTCGGCCAGAGCCTGTGCGTCAAAAGACGGGAAATAGAGTGCCGCGGGACCGCATATTTCCCGGTTGGTCAGCGTATCCGCCGCGATCACCGGCAAACCGCACGCCATGGCCTCGACAAGCGGAAATCCGAATGTTTCGGATACCGACGGAAAAATAAATAAATCGTATTTCCCATATGTCGCCGGTAAATCCCTGTGTGGCACGGGTGCGAGCGTAACGCGCCCCGCCTTCTGTCCGTCGACCAAACTCTGATAATCGGCATCGCCACAGGGCCAATGCTGAAATTCCTCCTTGGTCATCGTAATATGGGCCGAAGCATCGATGCCCTCATTCTGAAGCAACCCGACTGCCTGATTCAGCGTTTCAGGATCTTTGTGGGGATAGTAAACCGATACGTACAGAAGCCGGACCGGGCCGTCCGCGGCCAGCGCTTCAATGGATTGCGGCACGAACCGGTCGAGATCGATGCCATAGCTGTTGACCACGGCGCGGCCCTCCAGCTCCGGGCAATAGGCAAGAATCCATTGATACAAAGTTTCCGTCGGCAACATGACCACTGGCGCCGCTTTTATCGACCGGATCATCATGAAACGGCGTACAAGGTTGAGAAACCGCACCCAGATTCCCAGTCTGGGCATAACATGTTTCAAATAAAGCGGATTGAAAATACCGCCCTCGCTCATCATCAGAAGCTGCGGGATCGGACTGCGAAACAGACCAAAATTCGCCGACGAAAACAGCACATCGGGCGCCCGCCGCTTCACGACGGCACGCCAAGCCATCTGCTCCCAGACAAAACGCCGGAAAGCCCCGAGGTCTTTGACATCGAAGACCAGCGTATGAGCCATTTCCTGGTCGGAATTAGCGGGCGGCAGCGCAATGGTTGCGTCCACTCGGCGGGCACGCAGTTCGTTGATCAACGTATTTGTGTAGGTGACGATACCACCGCGCCGGGCTGACAGAGCGTTGATCAAGACATTTGTCCCGCTGCTATCGGACCGCAACAGGGCACGCCGCTCGCCGGCGGCGGCGACTAGAACATTAGCCGTTTCCCGGGCGGTCTTAACCCAGGAAAACTCTTCCGACCGTTTGTGACCAAGCGCCGCTATGCGCGCGGAAAATTCGGGATCATCGAGCAGTTGCAGAATTTTGTCCGCCATATCCTGCGCATCGAGCGGATCAAACAGAACAGCGCCATCGCCGACTATTTCGGGCATCGCCGCGGCATTGGAGGTGGCAACCGGAACACCGCTCGCCATGGCTTCTGCAAGGGGATTACCAAAAGTCTCGACAGTGGATGGCAACACGAACAAGGAACAGTCACGGTACAGTCGAACCAATTCGGCTTCACTGCGTTGCCCAAGAAATTCAACACTGTCGTCGAGCCCGAGACGCGCAATTGTCTTTACCAACCGCACGTAATAGCTCTCGTCGTTTCGGCGGCCCGCGATCTTGAGCCTGATCTCCGGCCTGTTCTGCCGGATCCTGGCAAGCGCTTCGACTAACGTATGGAGGTTCTTCTGAATGTAAATGTCGGCGACGACCAGCAGATACGGTTCAGCGCCCGGTGATTTTTCTCCCGGTGAAAAGATCGGATTGACGCCGTGATAGACGACGCTGACCTTGTTTTCCAGACTGCGCCGCGTGCCAAAACTCAGTGAGTCCCGCGCGTATTGAGAGACCGCGATCGCGCGCCGGCTTCGGATCAGGGACAGGGCAGTCATCATCGCCAGCCCAGCCCAATAGAGACGCTTTGTCGGGCGCGTTTCGTCGCTGCCAACAGCCAGCGCATTGCGCAGCATAATCACTAATGCGGGCGCAAAAAGCGGCCCGTAGTTTGCCGGCGAAAATGTCACATCGGCGGACATGGACCGGGCGATCGCGGGTAGAGAAATTTGCTCCCACAACATCAGGTACCAGAAACTGGAGGAGAAGCTGAAAACCCGCCGATTAACGCGTTCATCGATCGGTTCGAACAACGAAAGTTGATCCTCGTGAAGGAACAGATGCAGTTCCAGCCGTTCATCGTCGGCCAACAAAGAGAGAATATTTCGCAGATAGGTAACGCCGCCGCCGCTTTTGGCGTGGAGGCCGTTTACCAGGACGCGAATTTTACGCGTTTCCGATTGTTCAGAAATCATCTGGTCAGCATTGGCATAAGGTTACAAAGACGATTCCGGTTTAACAGGGCCCTGCCGTCGCATCCACCACCAAAGCAGCGCGATCGCCGGCAGCATATAGAAATACATTTTTACCGAATTTGCGAAATAAAGGGCAAACGATTGCTGAAAATGAGTGAGCCATGGAAGAAGTGCCACAATTGTTATAACCGTAATCGGGCCCCCCCGTAACATCACCAGGGTGACAAAGGTTAGGGAGACACCGAGGAACAATTGAACCGCTGCCAAGCCCGTGAAACCACCCTCGAGGACCGGTTCGGCTAAAATGGTGACCAATTCGTAGTGCTGCTTGTTTAAGGTTGATGTATCACCGCAATATTTCGTGACGAACTCATGGCCACGCGACAGATTCGGTTTGTCCTTATATATAAATCGCGGCACAACCGCCGAAAGAAAATAAAACGGCTTTTCCGAATTGGGTGCCGGTCTGTGCCCGGAAACGATTGTGTTGAAGCAATAAGCGGACTGCCCTTGGCGGAGTATGACCTTATATGAAAGAACAAATTTTATGGTCTTGAAGACGCTCGCGGTCGGACCCAGATCGGTTTTATAGCGAGTATGCGCAATTCCAAATACGATTATGAGCGCAAACGCTAAAATCACGCATGCGGCTAGACCGATGACATAGGGGTTTTTCTTGCCAATCAGCAGATAAAACGTAACCGCTACGACGACGATCGCAATCGGCATCTGAACGAGACCGATCGAAGATTTTACCATCAGGTAAATTATCGCCAGGCTAAAAAAGAGCGCCGTCAAGACGCGCCCGCGCGTGCCAGCGCCATAGGCGAGAACAGCAAAACTCAAGGCGGTGATAGGATCACCACTATCAGCGAATTGTTTGCCGATGCCTGTCGTTAGAAATCCCTTCAAGGCCGGATTTGACGCGACCGAAATGTCAACCACAACGGATGCGACGATCGCCAGCGCTGCAACAGCTGTAACGACGACCATCGGATGGCGAAGCGACGGGTCATCCCATTTAGGCGCACCATCGGGCGCCAGACGGAAGATGATTG
Source organism: Rhodospirillaceae bacterium (assembly GCA_018660305.1). Next base: position 15,515 of record JABJKO010000123.1, on the reverse strand, counting down.
CCGTCAAGAGAAGGCAAAAGGCGATAAACTGCAGCACCAGAGATTCCCCGAGGCTGCCAGGATAGGACAGAGTCCTCGGGTCGGGCTTTTTCTCATACGAAAAATAATCGGGAAATTGCGCGAACAGCGCCTCGACAAACGAATAACCGACCAAGGCCAGGACGCTCAGGACCAGTAAGGGCGAAATAATCAGTATCCGCTTGTCGGATCGCATGATCGTAATGATCAACATGGTCATCATAACGAGCACTAAACTGCGGAGAGTGACGAAACCAGCTACGGTCGGCATCACCGCATGAAACAAGGCAGCCCCCCAAGCGACACCGAAAAGTATCAGGCCCCGATTACTCGTCAGGAAATGCCGGGGACTCAAAATCAGACCCGGATCGCGGTCAGAAGTGGCGATGATTTGGGGAGGGTCATTTTTATCTCAGGGTCGCCGTGACAGGTTGATGAAAGAGCGCGAGCAGGCCGGCCATTGGGTCCGCGCGAGATTTAGTTCTGTGAATGTTGTGAAGATAGCGCTTGCGGCCCACTGAGGACGAATGGGTGGTTTACGGAAAAAGATTGTATCGCACTATGCAATAGACTGCCCGGAAACCGTCCTTCCAATTGACTTTCTTGCCTTCGGCGTAGGTCCGTCCAGAATAACTTATTCCTACTTCATAGATTCTCGGACCGGTGTCTAGCTTGGCAATTTTAGCGGTCAGTTCAGGTTCTATACCAAAACGGTTTTCGTTGAGCGTGATCGCCCGGGCCACATCCAGGCGCATAGCCTTATAGCCGGTCTCCATATCGGTCAAGTTCAGATTCGTGAACATATTGGACAGGAGTGTTAGCGCGCGGTTGCCCACCGAATGCCAATAATAGAGTACACGGCCTTCCTCGCCGCCACGAAAGCGGGAACCAAAGACCACGTCAGCACGGCCATCGACAATGGGCTTCAGGAGCTTTGGATAATCCTTCGGATTATATTCAAAATCCGCGTCCTGAATGAGGACAATATCACCGCTGGCTTCTTTGAAGCCGGTTCTGATAGCGGCCCCTTTACCGCTATTCGATCCATGGGTAATTGTGCGAACGGCTGATTCCCGACCAGCGATCTGCGATGCCAAATCGGCGGATCCATCGCGCGATCCGTCATCGACGATGATGACTTCTTTTTCCAAACCAAGGCTGTCGGCAGCGAGCACGCGCTCGACCGCGTCAGCCAATGTATGCACCTCATTGTAACAGGGCATTATAATCGAGACGGTAGCGATTACTTCCTCCTGGACCTGTCATTCATGATGTCTGGCATGATGTCTGGCATGATGTTCCGGAAACGGCGCTCCGAAGAGGCCACCCATAGATCACTCGATTTGCGACGGAGATCTACGGGCAACGAGTAGCAGGTTTTTTCCGATCGGGGGAGAGACCAAGGATTCGATCAGGCGCGTAACAGGGACACCGACACGATCATAGAGTACCGACAATTTCGGATCGAAGGATTCTTTGCCGCCAAGCGTATTCACCAACCACCAGGGCAATATTCCGAGGAAATCAAAATACTTCAGACTAACGATTTCGAAACCCGCCTTTCCAACGCCGGCCGCCAGATTCCGCCGAGTGTAACGCCTGTGATGACCAAGCAATTGATCAAGACGGCTGTAGAGGGCAGGCATTGCAGGCACAAAAATCAGAGCATATCCACCAGGCCGCAAGATCCGCGCAAGCCCTTCCAACGCCGCCCCGTCATCATTTATGTGCTCCAGCAGGTTTACCAGAACGACCGTATCGAGCGATTCATCGGGCTGACTGGCGAGATAGGCTTCCATGGATTCGGATTTGACCCGTACGGCTGGCATATCCTCAAATCGCCGCGCAAGCCTGTCGACCAGATTCGGCGACGGTTCGACGAGGTCAATTTGGTCCATTGCCGGTACAAACCATTGCGACATTGCGCCGATCCCGGCCCCGAATTCAACGCCCGTTCCCGTCAGATAGGGCGAGAAACTCTCGACGATCCATCTCTGATAATTGCGCAGGTCCGACAGCGCCTCAAGGTCATGTCCATCATAGACCGACATTTCGTCAAGTTGCTCGCTCATGAAATTCGGTACCTCGCCCTTAAAGTAGTCACAAGCGGCAGGAAGTCGGGGTAAGGGCGTACAGTATGGCAATTTCGCGGGCCAATCCGCCTGTTTTCAAGGTGCGGGATTTGAAACGACGGGACGGCGATCGCTTCGTTTCCCTGAAACACCCTGCCCGGATGAGCGGGCGGATCACTTCGATGGTTTCTGCCAGCCTCGGCTGGGCACCGGTTTCAAGACTCGACGCCAAAATATGAGTAATCCTTGCATCGCGAAGCTCCTGGTAGAGCCGTCCCGGATTATCACGTAGCCGGACGAGATTTACGCCCTGTTGTAGTCGCGAATGGCTCATTCGAACCGGCACATCGAAGTAGTAGAGAAGCTGCCGCTCTGTGGTCAACACTTTCTCGGTTTGACTCAAATTCCGGTTTATCCAGGGAACAAGGCCAAAGGCAGAGACATTTCGTTTGAGAAACTGTTCGCGACTTTCATCGGAGAAGACATACCGCATATAGTTCCATCCGTAGAACGCCTGACCTGCTGACTGAAAACCGATGCAAAGAATACAGGCGGCCACAAGTGGTTTTATCGCCGCGGCACTTTCCGCACCACGGACCGCGGCGACAAACAAGCCGAGCAAAATCAGCGGAAACAGCGGAAGAAGATGTCTGACACGCTGGGGGCTGCCGCTGAAGAACCAAAGGGCATAAAACGCCACGACGATAAGACCGGCGACGCAGAGAGGGTTCCTGAGGTCCCGGCGCCATCCGGAGAGCAGCCAGAACGCCGCGAAAGGAAGCGCCAAGAACGCAATCAGCCCGAGCCCCGTCCGGCCAGACTCGATCAACGTCGAATCAACGAATGTCGCGTAAAGCGGATAAAAGAAAAACCACCACGGCGTTATCGGAAAATGGCGTTCACCGACACTACGCCATTCCTCAAACATCGCATTCTGCGCCTCGGACCAAAGGGCCGGATCACTGACGCCCAGAACGTTGAAAAGCATGGGGAATAAGGGATCACCTGTCTTGATCCAGACCCAAAAATACCACTGAAATCCGGCGAGTAGGACAGTTAAGCAAAATATGGGGAAGAGTTTGAAACGATTCCTCGCGACCAACAGGCCCATGACGCAGGCAACAGCGAATAAAAGGCCTGTGTATTTCGCACCGACGAAAAACCCGGCGCAGAGCCCCGACAGGATACAATAATTGATGCCGTTCTGATGCACCGCTATACCCGCCGCAACCGCGCCGAGAAGAACGAACTGGGCGATCCGTGGTTCAATATGGCCGGCTCCGCCGGTCTGCAAAATTGCCGGCGTAGATAGGTAGAGAAGAACAATTGCGAGCGACCAATTGACGGCTAAATAGCGCCTGCAGAGCCCGAACAGAAGAAGCCCGGTCATCCACCCGCTCAGCATCGTCCAGAGGGTAAGGGCCCGTTCTCCCCCGATGCCGAGCGCCGCGACATAGGTCATATGGATTAGTTGCGGCGGCGCCCCGTCGATAGCACGAGGAACAAAGACCAGTTCACCAGCACTTAGGTGCCGTTTCGGCAAGGTGAAATGATATGCCAGCGTGTCGGCGTCGGCCGGCGGAGACAGGCCCTCGAATATATCCACCAGCATCACCAGGATCAGCGCCGCAATGATAAGCAAAGAAACGCCATCCAGTTTGGTGGTGGCCTGGCGGGTGAAACTGGATCTGTCGAAAAACACGAGAGACCCCACACCAACGAGGCAAATACCAAGAAGGACAAAGAATGACAGTTTGCCCGCGGCCGCTGGAAAGAAGATCAGCCACCCCAACAATCCCAGACCGAGAGAGAAGGACCAGGCGACGCGATTTACAATATCGAGGTCTCGGGCAATGCCTAACAGGCGGAGAATTGCCGCACCTATTCCGGTACAGGCGGCAAGCAGCAGAAAAACCGTGCCGATGGCCGTGAGGAGAGAAGAATAGTCCGGTGTCACAGCGCGCCAAAAAGCATCTTGGCCACCATCATCGCTTCCTCGCGGAACTGAATTAGATACCCCAGGAACCCGAGCAGCACCCAGCCCCAGAAAAACGGGCGCAGGACCGGCGATCGGCGCACATTACGGCGACCATTGGATGTGGGGGTCATGAATAGGGTGAAACGGGGCTTCCGGGGGAATTCAAATCAGGGAAACAGAGACGGCGGATTACCCGCACCCGATCTAATCTCCCGCTGGTTTCTTGAATTCGGCGATCAGGCACATGCCGAAGCGAGCCTTCAAATACCGGTCCAGCGGTGCGGGAATAAAGGGCAGGATCTTCTTTTCATATTGGGTCACTGATGTCTTGGTTACACGCAGACCAGCGGCGGAAAGCATATCGGTGAGTTCACCCGCCGTCAGATAGCGGTGATAATAACCGTCGGTATAAAAATCCTGCACTGTCCGAAAATTATGCCCCCTGAACAACTTGCCCTTAAACACCAGCCAGAACAGACCGTGGAGGTAATAGACGATACTGATGCGGTGATAAACCATCATCATCCCGGCGCCGCCAGGCCTGAGAATGCGGCTCATCTCTCCCAAGCCTGCCTTCATTTGGCTGGTGTGATGCAGAACGCCCCATGACCAGGCGAAATCAAAACTGCCGGTATCGAACGGCATTTTTTCAAGATCGGCGCGCAGCGGCCGAACATCAACACCAAAGAATCCAGCGGCCTGAGACGTCATCGTGGCACCCGCCGCCGTGAGATCGACAGCTGTTACCCTGGCTCCGTTACGTGCCAGTAAACTGGAAAAGATACCGGAGCCCGAGCCAATATCGACGCAGGTCTTTCCGGACATAAACGCCGCCTTGGCAAACCAGGCGCGGAGCCACGGGCTATGGCGCAGAACATATTTTTCGATGTCCTGAAAATCCTCATCCGATTTCGGCAGCCGGTCAGTGCCCGCCCAATCGGCGTAGGTCATTGGCTTTTCTTCCCACCAGATCCGATTCCGCTCCTGCCGGTCAGTAGACCTTGTCGTCGCCTTGTCGGCTGTTTCAGTTAGCGGGTTGGTAGCCATTCAAACCTGACGGTTGTTTTGTCAATGCAGTGGGGGTCGGCACGTTTAAGTTTCAACTGTTCTCGCGAGTCAGAAAATTGCGATCGACAGCCATGGGGGACGTATAACCGCTGACGGTGATAAGGACCAGATTTACCGGGAATCGTAAACAGGCTACAAGGGCGGCAATCAAATTTCCCGAACTGAGACTCCCTTGAACGGCGCCGAGATGGATGGCGGCCATGCGAAACCACAAGGCAAAAACGCCTCCGGCGGACCGGCCGGCGATTTCCCCAGCCCAGCGATGGGCGATCATCAGATAAAATCGGAAACGGCGGGCCGTCTGCGCGTTAATGCCATTGGGACTAATGAAATAGCGGGCGAGCGGTTCGCTGAATATGCCGAATCGGACACCGGGCACTCTCAGGATGGCCAGCCATAGATCCACATCCTGACCGTTGGACAGAGTGGGATCAAACCCGCCGGCCGACACGACCGCCTCGCGATCGACAACAACTGTAGAAGTGGCAATACAGCCTTTGCAGTAGAGAGAGACGTACGGATCATCCCAATCCGATAACCGGGAGGCAGTATCCAATAAGGTCTCGTGCCCATTTTCGATCTGCCAAATATTGTGGGCCGCCAACGTCAAACCATTGTCGTCGATGTAACGCAGTGTCGCCCCCAGATGCTCAGGCAGCCATTCATCGTCGGCATCAAGAAACGCGACATACCGAGTGTTCGCCTCTTCCACAGCCCGGTTACGTGCCGCCCCTGCTCCGGCATTCTGCTGGCGGATGATAAGCAGGTAGATCCCATTCATCTTGCCGCGCCAGGCCTCGGCCGCCGCTGCGGTGGCATCCACCGATCCATCGTCCACGACGATGACACATCGGGGCAACAACGTCTGAGCCGCCACACTGGCCAGCGCCCGCCCGATTGTTTCCGCGGATTCAAAAGCCGGAATAACGACCGTCACGTCTGCGACATCGGACAAAGAGATCGCCCCTTAGGTATCCCGCGAGGACATGACGACCGAGAATCGCAGCCGGACGGGCAGGGTTTCAATCGACGTCATTTCGATGATTGTGCACGGTTCCGATGTCCCATAGGCCGTCCAGTATTCCCCATCAGAAAGTTGAATTTCCACATCAGCGCTTAGCCGAACACTAATCGACGCGCTCTCTATAACGACCGCTTCTCCCTCGCGGCGTGCCTTAAGCGGCGTCTGCAGCCGACGGGTAATTTTATGCCGGCCTTTTCCTTCGATTCGATCGGCTATGACCGCCTCTCTTGCGGTCAGGGCCAGACTACGAGCGGTTTCGCCGACCCCCGATATGCGGCTAAATCCGGAATGGGTGACGGTCAATCCGTCCCGCGTCCGGGTCAATCTTGGACGCCCGGCAATTTTTTCGCGGAAGGCGTCAGCGTAGTAGGGCTTATTGGCCGGATAGGGGTCCTGCCCATCGACGAGCAGTGAATTGTGGGCGGAACCGGCGGTGTAATCGACACTATTCCCAGCGGACCGATAGGTGCCGCGGCCCGGATCAATGAAAAGCGGAACGCCGTCACGGTGCAACTCGAAACTTCCCATATCCTGATGCGCATGACCCGGCATGGGTGGCCAACCACCGGGTGGGACGTGCAATAGACAGGACCAGTCCGCGGCATCGAACCGCGCCCAGCCATCCGCTGTCAGGACGGCCGGAGAAACGGGCCCAGCCGCCAGCTTCAGAACCTGCAGGCAAGCGCGATCCTCCTCGCGGAGAAGCCCCCCCCAACCATCATTTAAATCCTGATCAGGCAACAAACAATATAGGAAATCGGGAGGGCAGTCGGGCGAAATATCGCCAATCAGCGGAAAACGGCCTGGCAGAACCAGCGCGGTCAATGGCTCGAGAGCCCGCCGCGTCACGGCTTCAAGCGTTTTTGTCTCCGGCCGGTCATGCCTGCGGGCCATAAGCCAGGCGCTGGCATAATTGCGGGTCAGAAGCAGGTGGTAATGGGACGATCCCTCACGAAGCATGCCCGACGGGCCAAACAGGCGCTCCGCTTCCGCCAGGAGAATTTTTGCTCCCATATCGGCGACTGTTTCCAGCCCAAGGGTCAGCCCCAGAAAATAGAGACCACGACCGTTATTCGACAGATGATTACCGGTACCGTGATCCCCGAAATATTCCAAATGATTTGCGATCGCCCCAACGTGCCGTACCAGAACATCAATGGTTTTTTCGCGATCGCCCGGCAGCCCAAACCTTTGAGCAAAATCGACGATATTGATAGCCCGTTCCGCAGCGGTATAGGGGTGCCAGGCCCAGCCTCCATCCACTTCACCAAATCCATCGACCCAGGCGCGCCATAGAGCGTCGACCCATCGGCGATCCACATCCTGACCGGCGAGGGGCAGCCAGGCAAACCGATGCAGCGCCAGCAAGGTCTCGATATCTTTGAATGGCCTTGCGAAGACCAAACCGGCCTCAGCCACGGCGACCGACAGGGTCTCGCCCGGCAAATCCAGGATAATCGGTGTCTCCGGCGTACTGACCTGCAGATCGCAAAACGCCGCGACCTTCTGCTGGGACGGCGTCTCCTCCGGCGGCATTGTCCGGTCCCCGAGATAAGGGGGCCGGCCGCGCACATAGCTGCGGGGACGTGGAGACCGGCCCATCGCGGCACTAAACAACCATCGCCGCAATATGGGGTCCCGCGTCACTTGCGCGGATTTACGTCGCAGAGCTTCTAGCAGAGTACGAACCAATTCACTGGATGATGTTTATCAAAGAAACGGCGATTGACCCGGTTGGGGAATGGCATTTTGTGTCAATCCACGTATCGCCGCTCTGCCCATGGCGAGCCGCGCTTCCTCGGCACTGCCGGCAAGGTGCGGTGTCGCCAGGAAATTCGGTAACGCAAGCAGCCCATCGTTCGTTGCCGGTTCTTCGGCGAACACATCGAAGCAGGCGGCCCCAATCGTCCCTCCGGACAGCGCCAGCTGCAGCGCGGTTTCATCCACAATCCCGCCACGGCAGGTATTGATCAGGACGCAATCGGGCCGCATCCGGGCGAGCATTCGGGAATCATATAAATTCCGGGTCTGATCGGTGAGCGGCAGATGCAAGCTCAGGACTTCCGAGCGCGCAACCAATTCGTCCTGCTCGACCCGCGACACTGAATGTTCGGCGTAAAATCCCGCGTAGTCGGCAATATCGCAAACCAAAATGGTGCAGCCAAAGGGAGCGAGAAGACGGACCAGCTGTTGACCAACCTGCCCGCAGCCATGGATGCCGACGACACGGCCTGACAGGTGGCGTCCCATGGCAGCCGCCGGTCTCTCGCCCGCTCGCATGGCGGCGCTGGTCTCGCCGACATGGCGCAAGCCGGCAATCGCAAAACACAGCGCCAACTCCGCCACCGAGAGCGCATTGGTGCCGCCCTGCCAACCCAGTCGGACCCCGTGCCGCTGCAAAGCGGCCGCATCAAGATTATCGACACCAACACCAAATTTGGAAATGATCCGTAGCTGTGGCGATGCCGCGAGAAACGATTCCGTGATGGCTTCCAGCGCGACGATTGCGGCGTCGCAATCTTCGACCCAACGGACCAGGCCGGCCTCGTCGAAACGAACGAATTCGTCATTGAACTTTACATCGGGATAGTCGGCCAGCAACTCAGCACGAAGGGTGTCGTTTCGGCAAAAGGCATGGCAGGGAACCGCTACACGCATCGAACACCAGTAATCTTCATTGCGCATTCTCTTTGTGGAGATCGACGACACGGTGCACGACAATTTTGTCCTCCGCCAGACCACGGCGGATCCAGAAGGGAGGAGATTTATGGTAGGTCAATTGGCTCCAGCGACACACGTCATGAAGCAATATTTCGTCCTCTGACTGCCATGGATATTCGTCGAACGAGATAATGGACCCATCATGAAGGGTCTTACGGAACCGGTTGGCGCAATAAAACATTGTCCGCTCCGCGGGGCATTTTCGCAGAGCGTCGAAATAGGTGGCGATCGCCTGTAAGGGCATCTCCTGCATCGACAGAATATTGATGGCAAGACCTATGGGCGCCCCTGCCAGGAGCGCTGCATCGTCGGCGCGCAGGCCGATGACATCGACCCCGTCGGATTTCAAGGCCGCGGAAAGATCATCTCCGCATTCAGCCAGAGCGAATTTCATATCCGGATTTGCCTTGTGCGCGAAGGTAAGATCCACCAGAAGCGGCTTGTTCAGATTGCAGACGATGACCCGGTTTTCTGGAAAGCACCGCTGAATCAGGGCTGTCGTGACGCCAAATCCGTCCCCGATCACTGCAATGACGGTATGGCGCGGCAGGTCCGGCAGATATTCCCGAATTAGGGCGATGGACAAGGCCTGTCGAAGAATATCCTGGGTAAATTGGCGGTTCTGGCCTTTCGCAATGGCACGTGCCTGTCGCAGGCAATCGAAAAAGTGGGTGTACTTCCGTCCCATACGCCGCAGCGGAGTTTGCAGAATCCAATGCACGGCGTTGCGGATGGGACTGGGGCCCGCGCCCATATTTCCGAGCAACGCGGTACCCTGGAATTCCCCGGCTGCGTTGATGCTGAAACTGTCCATCTCGGCGACCCAGTAGGCCGAGCGGCTTTCTTCCTTGGCTTCCAGTGAGTTTTCCAGCGCATTGAGAGCAGCTTGCCCAACGAGCATATCGACGATCTCTCAGATATCCGGGGAACGTAAAATAGCCCGACACGGACCCATCCCGCGATCAAGCGCCGGTAGCAGGTCGGCGAAATGATCGATCAGGCAATCGGCCCCGAGCTCTGTCGGCGGCACCCTGCTGTATCCATAGGAAACAGCAATGACCGGAATGTCTGCACGGCGGGCCGTTTCAACGTCCGTGGGACTGTCGCCAACAAAGACGCATGTCTCTGGATCGGCGCCCATAGCCTCCACGACGGCCAACAAATGAGCCGGGTCGGGCTTTTTGACAGATATTGCACCACCACCGATGACCGAGGAAAAGAATCGATCCAGACCCAGGGCAGCCATCACCAGCATACTCATCTCATGGGGTTTGTTGGTGCAGATACCCATGGGAACGTGGTGCGCCGCCAGCGCCTCCAGTGTTTCGATCACGCCGGGATAAATGATTGTCTCGTCAGCGGGGTGGTCGCGATAAAACCCCACAAATCTCTCGACCAGTGCGGGTACTTCCGCCGCCTCGGCGGGATCACCGGTTGCCTCGAACAAACGCTCGATGAGCGGCGCGGCACCTTCGCCAACCATGGCCGCCCCCTCCGCGCGATCAATGGACCGTCGGCCCGCTTCGGCAAGCAAGCGGTTGGAGGCGGCAACAACGTCGGGCAGGCTGTCAATCAGCGTACCGTCGAGATCAAAGATGAGGGTACACACGTCGGGTTAGGCCATCGCCTCACGCTTGACCAAAGCGATCAGATAGCTGCCGATCAAATGGTCAAAAATCATGTGTATGTCTTCGACTGGTCCGTATTCGCCCCTGGCGGTCTGGACATGAAGGGATATATCCGATTTGTCGCGCAAGGCGCCCCCATCGAACCCTGTCAGCCCGACGATGGTCGCGTTACGTGTCTTCGCATAATCCACGGCGGCTATTATGTTTGGCGAATTGCCGGACGCGGAAATCGCCACCACGGAATCACCAGCCCGCATTTGAACTTTTAGCTGGTCGGTGAAAATGCTCTCATACCCTTCGTCATTCGCGAGCGCCGTTATGACGGCCATATTGTCGGTCAGGCTGACGGTTCGAAACGGCGAATCGCCGCCGGTTCGTGTCCCGATCGAGAGGTCATTCGCAAAATGTGACGCCGTCGCGGCAGAGCCGCCATTCCCGATAAAAAACACCGTGCGATCATTTTTCCGGACGTCCAGAAGCAACTGAACGAATCGCTCGATCTCTGCGCAATCAATCGAGTCAAAGCATGTTGCCAAATAATCCAGATAGGCGCGCGCGTAGGCGGCGGGACTACCCGCGTGCGCGTCGTTCAGATCGTCAATTTTGTTCATGTCAGGAGGCCTAATATTGTCCCCATAGGGGATCTTCGGTAATGGCGTCTTCTACCAGTTTCACGTCCTCGGGACTGTCTACCGAGTAATACGGCCTGGCAGCGATTGGGGCGAGGCGCTGAAACCGTCCATTATCGCAAATACGGTTGCTGTCGCAGGATTCGGCCTGTTCCAGCGGCGATTCCTGCAGGGCGGTGAACCATTTCAAAAAATGCCAGCGGAATCCAAATATACCACCCACCCGTTTTGCGCCGAGGTCCGCGGAAAAGGTTTCACAATGAGGAATCGGCTGACGGCTGGTATAGAGAACATTCCCCCTAACATCATGAACGATCTTCACAATATCCGGATTGCGAAACAGCGCCTCGTCGGTAATGGGAACGGCAAGCATCGTGCCTTCTACCGTATCGTCTTCGTGAAACGGATTTATGACCGCCGAGATGGTATCCCCCGCCAGAAGGGGTTCATCACCCTGGACACAGACGACAATGTCATGGTCGTCGGTAGTGTCGCTGATCACCTCATAAGCTTCTGCCACCCGGTCAAGGGCGCGGGTGTGGGTGTCCGCGGTCATCACCACCGGAAAGCCACGATCCTCGGCGAAGTCCCGAATTTCGGCGTCACAGGTCGCGATACACAATTCGTCCCAGTCCCAGGAAAGCTTCGCCCGGGCGAAGACATGCTCCACCATCGGTTTTCCACAGATGGGAAACAGGGGCTTGCCCGGGAACCGGCTGGATCCCATTCGGGCGGGAACAATACCAATTGTTTTCATGGTGGTGACGAAAGTCCTGTCTGGTTCGGCTGCTGTCGATTCGGTCCAGCGGGACCGATATTCGTCTTTAACCAGTCTGATATGGCGCGTGCGGCGACGAGATGACCTTTCGCCGACCAATGGCCGTCATGCACAAAATGGGTCTGTGCAAACCCGGCTTTCCTGAAACGGTCATAGAGATCGATGACGGCAACCCCCTTTTCCCGCAACGCTCTGATAACGCCCAGTCTCGCGCTTTTAAAGAGACCGTGCTCGTCACGAAGCTCAAATCGCGCCGGAACGACGACGACCGCGAATTGCGTATCGCGCGGTAGAAATTCCCGGAGCCGCGCAACTTCTCCAGCCGTGGTCCGGGATCGCGCCGATAATTCGCTCGCATCAAAAACATTTCTCGTCTGGTGCTGGCGGGAGACGAGGCCAAGTCCGGTGAGGCCTTCAAGCAGCCACGGCACTCTTTTGATCGACGTCGCCACAACGTTGTAGAGCGCGGAGTAACCGGTCAGGGCATATTTAATGGCCGCCAAAGACCGGAAAGACGATTCGTCAGACGCATTGTTGTTGGCCGCGTGCTGTCTCGCCTGTTCGCGGCAATCATAGACCTGCACATCATTTTCGACGATCAGCCCGACGACGACCGCACGCGGACGCGCTGCGTCTGACATGCGATCAGCGAGCGCCTGATAGGCGCACACATCGTTGCCGGGTCCCGCGACGTTATAGGTTTTGAACCCGCTTAGAAGCTGGGTTTTGGCGGTAAACGTCTCGGCACGCTCGACCCCCCAGCCAAAGGTCATTGAATCGCCCAGCATCCAGACACGGTCATTAGCCGCGGATGCGGGTTCGTCGTTTCTCAGGCCGGCCGCGTTGATCCGGATCGCGTGGCGGAAATCGCCATTATTCTGAGCAAAATATCCATCGAAACCGGGTTTCCCAATCCAGAAATTTCGGTGACCGGGGCGCTTTTCCAGCTGCATGAAATGGCCACTGTAATACTCCGCCCAGCGCGGATAGAAAATGCGCGTCGCCGCTTCGCCGATCGCAAGAAGCAGGATCGTCCCGATGACGAACGCCACAATCGCGCCGGCAAAGGTCGGTCCACCCGGCTCGGTACCGCTCATCGGTCAGCCCCGCCGCCGGCCGATCATGTCGAATAAAGCCCCTTCGCGGGCGATCGTTCCAAGCCAGGACATTTGCGTCACCATCCTCTGGTAGGCATTCCCTGTACTGGTTTTCTCGAACAGCGAGTCCGCTGTCTCGCCGTCGGTATCGAGAATTGGTGGCGAGCAGTTCAAAAATTCCACATCGTTTTCATCGAACCAGCCCATGACCTCATCGATGGAGTGCCATGTTTCATGTGGATTGTAATACTGGTCTTTGATCCAAATATCGGCCTTCCGGGCATCATGAATACGTGAGCGAACCACATAGTCGATTTTGGGCCCAAACGTGCTGATCAGTTTGGATCGAATCAATGTGGGCAAGCGGGCAGGCCGGTTATAGAGCCCTACCATCACGATTCCACCCGGCTTTACCTTGCGAATGATTTCACCAAATGCCCGGCGCGCATCGAAAGTGTGGTGCAGGACGCCATGTGAAATAACGACATCGAATGACGCATCTTTGATCGCAAGATTGAAAATATTCATCTGTGCGAAAGCGCTGCGCGGTAACTGGTTGCGCATCTTGTGCTCGATGGCCAGACGAAGGCTCGCCAACGACATATCAATCCCGAGAACATGGTTGTTGTTCAGCTGGAGAAAATGCGAAAGCTGGCCGGTCCCGCACCCGCATTCAAGAATTGTCTTGTTGAAGCCGATGGCCTCCAGAAGGTCGGCGGAAAATTGGTTCTGGGTTCCCTTGTTAACCAGCTCACCGAATTCCTCGATGCCCTCATAACTGGGGAACGGGTTTTCCTCATAGAAGGTTTTGACCCGGTCGGTGACCTCGACGCCATCACCGGACAAGGGTGCAAATAAGGATGGAATGCCTTCAATATTGTCGTAACGCTCGCCGCTCGTGGTGCAGCGCAGCCCGTCGCCCTCCAGGACGAGGGTGTCGCTATCGATGCCACCGGGCGCCTTGAGGCAATCGAGCACCTTGTCGGAAAACAGCGCGGTCTCTGCGGCGGTCATTGATTTTCTTTGTGGAGAACGAAAGGCCCGATAGCGAGCATATCCATTTCAGTGGCCATAAAGCAGCGCCACGCATCTTCGGGCGAACAGACAATGGGCTCATCCCGAACATTGAAGCTGGTATTGACCAGGAGCCCATAACCAGTCCGCGCCTTGTACGCCTCCAGGAGCCGTCTGAATTGTGGATTGGCAACACCATCGACGGTCTGGACACGGGCGGAATAATCCACATGAGTTATGGCGGGGACGTCGCTTCTGATCTGCATTAGTTTATCAAGCCCGTTGGCCGTGCACTCCCCCTCGGCGGGTATGGTACGGCGCTCCTCCCGGACAGGAGCAACCACCAGCATATAGGGGCTATCGCCCTCAAGGCCGAAATAGTCCGCCGTATCCTCGGAAAGTACCGCCGGCGCGAACGGACGGAAGCTTTCCCGGTATTTGATTTTGAGATTCAGCATGCTTTGCATGCGCTCCGACCGGGCATCGCCGAGAATGGACCTGTTTCCCAGCGCCCGGGGGCCGAACTCGCTACGCCCCTGAAACCACCCGACAATTTTCTCACCGGCCAGCGCGGCAGAGACCGTATCGTAAAACCCCTCTTCGCCTGGCTCGTCATAGGAAGCGCCCACACCATCGAGAAAGCCGCGAATTTCATCGGAATCATACGCCGGGCCCAGATAAGCGCCCTTCATGCCGTCACGTCCATCAGGTGCCGGGCGGGGAACGCCGGCTAGGAGATGATTTACCGCCAACGCCGCACCGATAGCGCCACCGGCATCGCCGGCAGCGGGCTGGATCCAAATTCTATCGAATGGCCCCTCGCGCAACAGACGGCCATTCGCAACGCAATTCAGCGCGACACCACCGGCCAGGCATAAATCAGCCATGCCGGTTTCGCGATGCAAAGCGCGGGCGAGCGCCAGGACAGCCTCCTCGGTCACGACCTGTACAGAACGGGCGAGATCCATGTCACGCTGGGTCAGCGGTGCCGCGGGATTGCGCGGCGGTCCACCGAACAAATCATCGAATTTTTTGTTGGTCATGGTCAGACCGGTGCAATAATCGAAATACTGCATGTCCAGCCAGAAAGACCCATCGTCCCGGATGTCGATCAAATTGTCCCGAATTTGATCGACAAAAGTTGGCGCACCATACGGGGCGAGGCCCATGACCTTGTATTCACCGTCATTGACCTTGAAGCCGAGATAATAGGTAAAAGCCGAGTAGAGCAGCCCGAGAGAGTGGGGAAAGCGGATTTCACGGGTGAGTTCCAACTTCTCGCCATCGCCGATACCGCAACTGGTCGTCGCCCATTCACCAACGCCATCCATGATGAGAATGGCGGCTTTTTGAAAGGGCGATGGGTAAAACGCACTGGCCGCATGGGAATGATGGTGAAAGTCAAAAACGATGCGACTTGGATCGATACTCCCCTGCCCAAGATTGTTGAGCTCTTTTTCGATCAGGCTTTTCTGAAAAATCTTTTCT
>JABJKO010000105.1 GCA_018660305.1 Rhodospirillaceae bacterium | reverse complement strand
GGCATTATTCATGCGCTATACGTGGTTCTAAAAAAATAACCCGCAACACTGTTGATTCATTGTCTCAGGTGGCCGTGCTGTCATGTGTGGACGGCCCCTTAGTTGCAGCTCCCGCTGTTCTCCGGCCTCGCCTTCTTCATCTGCCTGCCGCTGATGAAGCGCACCCTGACCGTGAGCCTGGATATGGACTGGTTTTACCGCCGGTTCCTCGGTGTCCTCTGCTGGGAATTCCCGGAAAACTGCGGCAAGGCTCTGACTTCCGCTCCCGGGTCTAAAAGCCGACATCCCGGGTGGTGTTTACGTAAGTCTGTTAGTGACCGTTAGCTGGCTGGCGTCTAGAACGGCGAGAGATCCACACATTGGAGGGGAACATAATGAAAGCACCATCGTCACTGATCATCCTCGGTACGGCGGCGGGCCCGTCATTGACACCAGGTCGTGCGCAGACGTCCCATCTAATTACCGTAAACGACACCTACTACGTTGTGGACGCCGGCGACGGTGTGGCGCGGCGCATGGCGAGGGCCGGCGCGGACGTGCGCAGGGTGGGAATCATTTTCCTCACCCACCACCACGATGATCATACTGCCGGCCTCGGGACCCTGATGTCCCTGGCATGGGACGGGCAGCGCACTCAGCCCATCAACGTCTACGGCCCACCCCGAACTAAGGAGCTTGTTGATGCCACGGTGCGGTATTGCAGCATCAGTGCTGACATCCGCATTGCCGACGGTGGCCGCAGTGTCCCGCAGGATAAGGTATTCTTCGGCCACGATGTGGGCGTCGGGGAGATCTATCAGGACGACAACATCCGCGTTTCCGCGACAGAGAACACCCACTTCAGCTTCCATCAGGGAGACGCCGCCGGCCGCTATAAGTCGTACTCTTACCGTTTCGAGACCCCCGATCGCGTGATCGCGTTCACCGGCGATACCGGTTTCAGCGCCGCCGTCACAGCGCTGGTCAGGGGCGCCGACATTTTGGTGACCGAGACCTCCTCCTGCGACGAGCGCAAGAATATGATGATTAAGGACGGTCGCTGGCAGGCAATGAGCACCGCCGAGCAGGAGGGCATCATGCGTCAGGCCACCATGGGGCACATGGATCTGGAAAACATCGGTGTGCTGGCGACGGAGGCCGGTGTCAGAAAGGTGGTGCTGTCCCATCTCTCGCGGCGCGTCGAAACCGCAGACTACGAACCCTGGGCCGAGGAGGTCAGGAAACACTTCTCCGGCGAGGTAGTCGTTGCCGAGGACCTGATGGAATTTTAGGGGTCGAATTCCCGGCCGACGGGGTGCACAGCTTGCCATCGGTGATGAAATACACGTTGGAATGGTTTCCGACAGGGCGGTGCGCTAAGCGACCATTTCTGCCAGGCGCTTCTCCCATGCCGCCATGAGGTCCTTGGATTCGTTGTCGCCGAGATGGCGGATGGCCTGGGCGACATAGTCGTAGCCCACCATCTCGTTCCACGCGCAGATCAGCTTGAGGGTCAGCGGACCCGGTAATCCCTCGCCGATTTTCTTGCCGTTCAACACACTCACCGGCGAGATCGAGCCGCTGGTGCCGCTCAGGAAAGCCTCGTCGGAATTATACATATCGAACGGCGTGAAATCCCCTTCGACCACCTCGATGCCCAGCTTGGCGGCCAGTTCGAACACCACCTTGCGGGTGATGCCACCCAGCACCGTCCGCGCCGACGGGGTGCACAGCTTGCCATCGGTGATGAAAAACACGTTGGTGACATTGGTTTCCGACAGATTACCGTCGAGATCGAGCATCAGCGGGACCGCATGGGGGTCCACCTGCTGGGCCTCGAACAGCGCCTGGTTGTGGTTCATCTTGTTGGTGATCTTGGCCTTGGGGTCGAGGCATTGGGGCGGGATGCGCCGTGTGGCCGGCGTCACCAGGATGGTGCCTTCGAGATATTGCGGCGCGTAATGGATGAAATCCACTGGCTGAAGAAACACCGAGACGGTCGGCCCCGATGTTGTCGGTGTTCCGGGAATGCGAACGCCGCGGGTGATCACATGCCACAGGGAATAATCGTCGTCTTTGCCGATAAGTCCCAGATTGCGCTCCACCAGATCATTGCAGACGCTCTCCATTTCGTCGGGCGATACCCCGCAATCGATGCGGCAGTAATTCAGCGAATTATACAGCCGGTCGAGATGCTCCTTGAGCCGGAACAGCTTGTGGCCAAAGGTCCGCGTCGCCTCATAGATGCCATCGCCGGAGGTAAAGCCCCGGTCGAAAATGGAAACCTTGGCCTCGCTCTCGGGAACAAATTCGCCGTTCAGATAAACCGTTCGTTCTGCCATAATTTTATCCCTGTGCTTGCTGGATTGCTTGCCAGACCCGTTGAGAGGTCAGTGGCAATTCTACGTGGTTCACGCCTAATTCCGATAAAGCATCGACCACCGCGTTGGCGATCACCGCAGGCGCCGGCGCGGTGCCGCCTTCACTGCCGGGCTTGATGCCAAGGCGGTTGGTGGGGCTTGGTATTTCGGTGATCTCGGTGTTGAAAAACGGAAAATCGGTGGCCCGTGGGATGGCGTAATCCATGAAGGTGGCCGCGCGCATCTGTCCGCTCTCCGGATCATAGCTGCAGGCCTCCATGAGCGCCTGTCCGGCTCCCTGGGCGATACCGCCATGGGTCTGGCCATGAATGAGCAGGGGATTGATGGCGTTGCCCACATCGTCGACAGCCGTGTAGCGGTCGAGCCTGGTAACACCGGTCTCGGGATCGATCTCCACTTCGACCACTTGCGTTCCATTGCCAAACACCGCCCGGCGGAACTCGATCTCGGCGTCCGCCCCCAGCCGGCCTTTCAAATCCTCCGGCAGATCGTCCCGGTCCCGCGCTGCCGCCGCCACTTCGAACAGGCTGACGGTCCGGTCGGTACCGGCCACCCGGAAATGGCCGTTTTCGTAGCTGATATCGGTGTCCGCCGCTTCCAGCACCACGGAGGCGATCTTTTTTCCCTTGTCGACAATCTCATCCACCGCCTGGGAGATGACCATGGCCCCCATGCGCATGGAGCGCCCCGAATGGGTGCCGCCGCCTGCCTTGACCCGGAGCGTGTCGCCCTGGATTACCTGGATGGAGTCGAAGGTTGCCTGGAGTTCCTCGGAGACCACCTGGGCGAAGGACGTTTCGTGCCCCTGCCCTGAATCGCCGGTGCCCATGACCACCTCGATTTCGCCCTCGGGCTTCACGTCGATCTCGGTGCGCTCGACGGGCACGCCGGTGGACAGATCGATGTAGTTAGAAACGCCGATGCCGCGCAGCTTGCCATGGGCTTCCGATGCGGCTCGCCGGGCGGCAAACCCGGCCCAATCGCTGATCCGCAGCGCGATGTCCATATTGCCGATAAAATCGCCACAATCGTAGGTCAGGCCGAGACGGTTCTCGTAGGGGAACTCCTCCTGGGTCACCATGTTGCGGCGGCGCAGTTCGATGCGGTCCATCCCCATGCCATCGGCCGCCTTGTCCAGCAGCCGCTCCATCACATAATGGACTTCGGGACGTCCGGCACTGCGATAAGGGTAGGTCGGCGGCGTGTTGCTGTGCACCGCCTGGGCGCGCACGAAAACCCGGGGAATACGGTAGGTGATGTTCATGATCTCCACCCCCTTGGTCACCGGGATGAAGGAAATCGTGTAGGCGCCGAGATTGCCGATATTGAGGGACCGCAGGGCGAGGATGTTGCCGTCGCTGTCGAATGCCATTTCGGCATCCACCGCCAGATCGCGGGCCTGACAATCGGTGAGGAAACTTTCCGTCCGGTCGCCGTTCCATTTGACCGGCCGGCCAATGCGTTTCGACGCCCAGGCCACCAGCGGGATTTCCACATAAAGCGGGTTTCGCGTACCGAAATTGCCGCCCACGTCGCCGGCGATGACCCGGACCTGATCCTGTTCCACCCCCAGCACAGAGGCGATCTCGCGCTTGTGCCGCACCACGCCGCCGCTGCCGGCATAGACCAGATAGCTGTCCTCAGCCGCATTGTAGATTCCAAAGGCAGAGCGCGGCTCCATGGGGACACCGGCGACCCGCGCGATGGTGGTTTTCAGATGCGCGACGTGATGGGCGAACGCAAAGGCCTCTTCCACCGCCTGCCGCTCGCCGACCTCCGCGTCGACACACACATTGCGCGCCGTCTCATCCCAGACCAGCGGCGCGTTATCGTCGGCCGCCTGCCAGGTGTCGGTGACCGCCGGCAGGGGCTCATAATCAATATCAACGAGTTCGGCCGCATCGCGCGCCTGACCCTTGGTTTCGGCAAGGACAAAGGCGACCACCTCGCCCACGTGGCGCGTCCTGTCGATTGGCATTGGAAACTGGTCCGGCTCGAAGACCGGAGAGCCGTCCTTGTTGGTCAAAACAATGTCCGGCGGGCTGGAATGGTTCGCCACATGGGGAATGCGGTTCAGCCCATCGGCGACAAAATCCGCGCCGGTCAGCACATCGATGACACCGGGGGCCGCGAGCGCCCGTGTTTTATCCATATTGTTGATACGCGCATGGGCATGGGGCGAGCGCACCATGGCGGCAAAGGCCTCATTGGGCCGGCTCGCATCATCGCTGAACTTACCCTGCCCGGTCAGCAGCCGCTGATCTTCCTTGCGGCGGACGGAACTGCCCATTCTCCCGTCCATCGGAAATCCCCCTGTTCATTGGCGTCCGGCGTTCTGGCGCACCTGAATTTCCGTAGTATGGACGAGAGCAGATGGGCATTCCAGCCCCGCCTCCGGCGCGGGAGCCTTCGGACGATTTCGTTCGGACGGGATGACAAACGGAAATTTTCTCTTATTATTAAGGGTGTGGTTGGCGTGGGTCCCGCGGAGGTTTCCGTGGGAAGGGTCCGGGATGAACGCCATGATTATAAGTCTGCGGTCGATGATCGCTGCGACCGCCGTTGCCGCCGTGTCGGCTGCGGTTACATTTTCGGCAAGCGCTGCCACGAATTTCAATCACTCAGCCTTATCCGAAACAACTCTCGCAAAGACGGGGTTCCTCGGCTTTAAGTCATTCCTGATCGGGCCATCCGGCAGGGACGAACCCGGTGTCGCCATGGAGGGTATGCGGATCATATCGCCAGCGACCCTCTTTCCCCCTGCCCGGGGATATCGGCAAAGCCACCTTCCGCCTGAATTGTTCATGCCGCTCAAGCGGATGCCTCCGCCGGCAACAGAGGATATGGACAACCTGAAGATCGACGTCCAAGGCGTTCCCATGAATTTCAGTCTCGGGCTCAAGCAGGCCCTCCATAAGGATTTGACGGATCATGTGGATTATTTCGGCGTCTCCGGCCTGGCCAGCCCGGCAACCGGATTTGCGTCGGCGGCTTATCTCCAATCGGCCACCCATGAAGTCCTGAAAAATATCGACCGGCTGGAACGCCTGACCGTCAACCCTGTAAGTTTCCGTGCCGACACCGCTCTGCCGCAAAAGACCCTGGGGCTGCGCGAGCCGCCGACCATCCTGTTGTTTCTGACCGGGCTGCTCTTCATTGTCCTCCTGCGCGGCGAGCGCCTGCAGACCAAGGCGACGATCTAGCCGGCTTGCCGCCAGCAGCGCAGTCGGGCACCCTGCCAGCTCATACCAACCGCATGGCAGGGCGTCATGATGAATGTCACGGTCAATTACCTGTCGCCGGTCCTCGGCGCCGAGATGATTGGCGCGGATTTGTCGCACGCCATGGACGGTGCCGACTTCGCCCGCATCCGCGATGCCTGGCTCGACTCAAACGGGGTGATGGTCTTCCGCGACCAGAATTTGACGCCCGACCAGCATGTGGCGTTCAGCCGGCGTTTCGGGAAACTGGAAAAGCACGTATTGGCGACCTACCTGCTGCCCGGCTATCCCGAAATCTACCGGGTCTCCAACAAGGTCAAGGACGGGGTGCCTCAGGGCCGCGAAAAGGCCGGAACCTACTGGCATTCCGACCTGTCCTATATGAACCCGCCGGCCTTGGCCTCGCTGCTCTATGGCATCGAAATCCCGCCCATCGGCGGCGACACATTATTCTGCAGCCTGTATGCCGCCTACGACGCCCTGTCGCCCGGCATGAAGAATTTGCTGGATGGGCTGACCGCCATCCATGATTTCGCCTACGCCTCCCGTGGCGTGTTCAAATCGGAAAAAGCCAGTAAGGAACAGCTGGACGCGACGCCGGCGGTTGAACATCCGGTGGTCAAAACCCATCCGGAAACCGGCCGAAAGATCCTCTTCGTCAATCCGGGCTTTACCTCGCACATCATCGGGCTGCCGCCGGAGGAAGGAAGGGCCTTGCTCGATTTCCTGTTCAAGCACATGACCCGGACGGAATTCTTATATCGCCATCAATGGGCCGAACGGGATCTGGTCATGTGGGACAATCGCTGCACCATGCATTACGCCATAGCCGATTATGAGGACGATCGTTATATGCACCGCACCACGGTGATGTGCGGTTGAGGGGATTCTATAAACCGGGGCGCGGGTGCTGGAATTTTCCGGTGGCAAACTTGGTAGGCGCAACCGGCACATATTTGCCATTCTGGATCTGACGCAGGACCATTGGCTTGGCGGTATTCTTGCCCGTCTTGTCGAATTTCACCGGACCGTAAAATGTCATGAAATCCGTCGCGGCGAGAGCATCCCGGACTTTTTTCGTATCAAACGAGCCGGCACGCTGAAACGCATCGGCCCACACCAGTACGGAGGCCGTGGATTCCGCCGCCTGATAGGGCGGCACATAGCCATATTCCGTCTTAAAATTTTTCGAATAGTCCCCCGCCGAACCGAAATAGCTGTCGCTGTAGGACATGCTGGGCGCCCATTGGGCGGCACACAGCGTGCCTTCCGCCTTCTTTCCGAAGATCTTCTGGATCTTGGCGGATTCGCAGTGGGTGATGGCCAGCATGGGCACCTTCACGCGCTGCTCATTGACCTGCCGGACCACAAGCGCGGCGCCCTTCGAATGACCGGACACCACCAGCAGATCCGGTTTGAGGGCTTTGGCTTTTTTCAGGGTTTCCGTCATGTCGTTCAATTCGCGCGGCAGCTTGTCATCGATGACAATTTTCATGCCGTACTTTCGGGCATCCTCGATCACGCCGGCCCGAATGTCGTTGGAAAACGGATCGTCCTCGACCGCTATGGCGATTTTGAGCTGGGACGGCTTGCGGCCCTTCGATCTGGCATGGTGCGCCGCCAGGTTGATCGCCTCTCTCAGGTAGTAATCGGTTGTGGACAGCACCGCAAACAGATGGGTGTAGCCCTTGGTGAACAAGGACGGGGACGCGCCATTTCCCTCCACCATGGGAATTTTGTATTTCTCGGTTATCGGGGCGATGGCCTCGGTCACGCCTGAGGAATACGGACCCAGCATGAATTTCACGCCATCCTGCTGAATGAGCCGTTCGGCAAGCCGCGCGCCGCGGGCCGGCGTGGATTCATCGTCATAATAGATGACCCTCAGCTTATAGGTCTTCCTGCCGACCTTGATTCCTCCCCTGGCGTTAATCCTCTTCACGCCAATGTCGTAGCCGCGCTTGGTGTGGTTGCCGGCGGTGGTGTATATGCCGGTCAGCGAAACCACGGCGCCGAGAATGATGGTATCGCCCGCGACTTTCGCGGCGGCGGAACCAGGCGCGCCCAACGCGAATGCGGCCAGCCCGGCTATCACGCAGCCGGACCGCAAGGCAATTCTCATCGTTCTCATGACTCTCCGAATTGGCTGAGTACCGAAGTGCAGGCCGGTTACCCAGCGCACAGACTTCCCGAAAATCTCGACAATGTTACCGTGCTATTTTTAGGGCAACAAAGAATAATTATCCAACCACGAAATTTTGAGCCTTATAGGGCTCTAAGTGGTCAGCCGCCGCTTGGGCATCCATTTTTGGAGGGTGACCTTCCGACCGGTCTGGGTTTCGGCGATTTTCGGGCCCGACAGCGGTTTCTTATCACCCTTCCCGAACATGCGCTGCATCGCGGCAATGGTTATTTCGGCATTGTCCCGATCGCAGATGGCGTCTTCGGCGACCCCCTGTTTCGAAATGAGCTGGTCCAGCCGCAGGGCATCGGCATTCCTGTAACGGCGCCAGACAGCATCGAGAAACATGATTATTTCGTCGTCGAGGGGTTTTTCGGAAACTTCGGGGCGTCCCCGCTCCAGCGCCCGATACAGATTCGGATCCAGCGGCCCCGCATCATCCATGATGAAGAAGGAGGGCATCAGAACACGCCCGTCATAGGCCGCGGCAAAATGGGCCTGAGCCAGAAACAGAAGGCACTGGAGTTTGCGGGGTTGCAGGTAGGTATCCTCGGCCCGCGCCCGATCGAGGAGCCAGATGACGACATCAAAGCTGGTGGGCGCGGCCGGACTCATGAAATCTCCCTGTAAACCCTGGTTTTATGCGCAAAAATCATCAAGGCCGGGTTAATTCGGCTTCTTTAGCGCCGGGGTTGTCCCAAAGGGTGCAAAAGACTAATTTCTCGGCGAGCCGCACAGCGCGCAAATATCAAGAATTTGTATCAGTCGATAAAGGGAGACCCACCCCATGGACATGACCGGCGAATACCGTATCCCCGCCCCCAAGGCAAAGGTCTGGGACGCGCTCAACGATCCGGACATTCTCAAGGCCAGCATTCCCGGTTGCCAGGAACTGGAGAAAGTCTCGGATACGGAATTGACCGCCAAGGTGACCACCAAGGTCGGCCCCGTTTCAGCCAAATTCAGCGGCAAAGTCACCCTGTCCGATATTGACGCGCCAAACGGTTACAAAATCAGTGGCGAGGGCCAGGGCGGCGTGGCCGGCTTTGCCAAGGGCGGCGCGGAAGTAACGCTCGAGGAAGACGGCGGTGAAACCATCCTTAAATACACGGCGACGGCTCAGGTGGGCGGCAAACTCGCCCAGATCGGCTCACGGCTGATTGATTCCACGGCCAAGAAAATGGCCAATGAATTCTTTGGTAAATTTGTCGAGCAAGTCGGGACCAGCGGCGGCGCCGCCGCCGCGGAAGCCCCGGCCGAAACACCGGCCGCGCCGGAGGCGGCTGCCCCCGCCGCAACCGAAGAGCCAAAGGGTGGTATAAGCCCGATGGTTTGGATCGGGGGACTGATTGCGGTCGTGGTGATCGGTCTGCTGATTTTCAACGCATAAGACGGCACATAAGACCATGTGAAAAACTGAATTTCTCTGGGCTTGGTGGGTTGACCCGCGCGCAATCACGGTGATACTTGCCAATGAGGATGTGGAATTCATACCAGTGGCAATATCCAGGTGGATCAACCACCTGCCGCTTCGAGGAAGGGTCCGATGACGGTTAAGTTCTCTATGACAATTAACGGTAAGCCTGTGGAAGGTGAAACCGAGGATCGTACGCTGCTGGTGCAGTTCATTCGTGAACATCTGCGCCTGACCGGTACGCATGTTGGCTGCGACACCACACAGTGTGGCTGCTGCACGATCCATCTTGATGGCATTCCGGTGAAATCATGCACCATGCTGGCGGTTCAGGCCGACGGCTGCAATGTAACCACCATCGAAGGTCTGGCGCAGGACGGCGAATTGCATCCGATGCAATCGGCATTCCGCGAAAATCACGCCTTGCAATGTGGTTTCTGCACCCCCGGGATGGTTATGAGCGCCATTGGCATCGTCGATCGCCATAAGGGTGAGAGTCTGGACGAAAAAACCGTCCGGCATGAACTCGAAGGCAATTTCTGCCGCTGCACGGGCTACCACAATATCGTCAAGGCGATCCTGTCCGCGTCAGAGGTCATGAATAAATAGCAGGCCACGAAATCGCGCGTTCTAAGGGCAGGCTGTAAAACACGTTAAAGGCCAACAGGCTTAGTGGAGACGACAAACCATGTATGAATTCAATTATCACAAGGCGTCCTCGATCGATGAGGCCAAGAGCCTTCAGTCGGGGGCCGAGGAAGGCAAATTTATGTCGGGTGGAATGACCCTGCTGCCGACCCTCAAGCAACGCCTGGCCCGGCCATCCGATATCATCGATCTTGCCGAGGTCCCGGATCTCGCCGGTATCGAAGTATCCGGCGGCACGGTCACCATCAAGGCCATGACCCGTCATGCGGCTGTCGCCGCCAGCCCGGAAGTCCAGAAAGCCATCCCGGCACTGGCCAAGCTCGCCAGCGGTATCGGCGACCCCATGGTGCGCAACCGCGGCACCATCGGTGGCTCCATCGCCAACAGCGACCCTGCCGCGGATTATCCCGGCGCGGTGGTTGGCCTCGGTGCCACCATTCACACCGACCGCCGCACCATCGCCGGCGACGATTTCTTCAAGGATCTGTTCGAGACCGCCCTCGAAGAAGGCGAAATGATCACCAAGGTTGAATTTCCGATCCCCGACAAGGCGGGTTACATGAAATTCCCGAATCCGGCCTCGCGTTACTGCATCGTCGGCGTCATGGTGTCCCAGAAAGGGTCCGACATCCGCGTCGGAGTCACCGGCGCCGGTGCCTGTGCGTTCCGGGTGGCCGATATGGAAGCCGCGCTGGCGGGAAGCTTCACGCCGGAAGCCGTCGCCGACATCAAAGTTCCCGATGGCGATCTCAACAGCGATATCCATGCCAGCTCCGAATACCGGGCCCATCTGGTCACAATCATGGCCAAACGGGCGGTGGCCGAAGCCAACGGCTGAGCACACGATACATAGTGCCGCCATCAAAGGCGGTAAGGATATTTCGGGGTGGCCGGGTGACTGGCCCCCCGGAATTTTAAGTTGAACCCCAATTGATCCCCGTACGTCCCCGGCCCGACAACGAATCGAGAAGCAATAAATGAGTGTGGCATTACCCGATTCAATCGAAGCGACTCTGGAGGCCCTGACCAAGGGCCGTTATGTCGCCGACCGCTCACTCGCAACCGCGTTGTTCCTGGCGCTCAAATTAGGGCGGCCCCTGTTTCTCGAGGGCGAAGCCGGCGTCGGCAAGACCGAAATCGCGAAAGTGCTGTCGGAGTCGCTGGACCGCCGCCTGATCCGCCTGCAATGTTATGAAGGCCTCGATGTCTCGTCAGCGGTGTATGAATGGAATTACAGCCGCCAGATGATCGATATCCGCATCGCCGAGGCAACCGGCGATCGCGGGCGTGAACAGCTGGAAAACGATATCTTCTCCGAGGAATTTCTGATCAAACGGCCTCTCCTGCAGGCCCTGGAAACCGACGCATCCGGCCAGCCGCCGGTATTGCTGATCGATGAGTTGGACCGCACCGATGAGCCGTTCGAGGCCTTCCTGCTGGAAGTTCTGTCGGACTTCCAGGTGACCATTCCGGAAACCGGCACCGTAAAGGCCGAAAAACCGCCCATCGTGATCATCACCTCCAACCGGACCCGCGAAATTCACGACGCCATCAAGCGGCGCTGTTTCTATTACTGGGTCGATTACCCCGATGCGGAGCGCGAGTTGGAGATTCTCGCCGTGAAAGTGCCCGATGCCGACAAGGATCTGTCGGAACAGATTGTCGCCTTCGTGCAGCGGCTCCGATCCATGGATCTGTTCAAACTGCCCGGTGTCGCCGAAACCATCGACTGGACCAACGCGCTGGTGCAACTCGACAAGATCGATCTCGACCCGCAGACGGTCAATGACACGTTGGGCACGCTGCTCAAATATCAGGACGACATCGAAAAGGTCAAAGGCAGTGAAGCGGCCAATATTCTGGGCCAGGTGAAAGCAGACCTCGCGAACCGTCGGGGCTAAATATGGCTGAGACCGGCAACGGCACCACCACCCCGGGTCTCGCCCTTCTCGACCAGCTTGAAGGCAACAAGCTGGTTCCCAACATCATGCATTTCGGCCGGGTACTCCGCACCGCGGGTCTGCCCGTGGGACCCGGAAAAATTCTCGATGCCGTCAATGCCGTGCTGGCGGTGGGTATAGAAAACCGCCGTGATTTCTACTGGTCGCTTCATGCGGTCTTCGTCAATCGGCGCGATCAGCACGAAATTTTCGATCAGGCCTTCCATATCTTCTGGCGCGATCCGCATCTGCTGGAACGCATGCTGGGGCTTCTCATGCCGCAATTGCCTGGCGAAGAGGAACTGCCGCCGGAAGAGCCGCCCAACCGTCGGGTCATGGAAGCCATGAGCCCCGACGAGAAAGAGGGCAACGATCCGGAGGAGGAGAAAGAGCCGGAAATCGACGTCGAAGCGACCATGACCGCGTCGTCCAACGAACTGCTCCAGAAAATGGATTTCGACGAAATGTCGGCCGAGGAGATAGCCAAGGCCAAGGCCTCCATCTCCCGTATGCGCCTGCCCATCCACGAAGTGCCGACCCGGCGTTTCCAAAGCAGCACACGGCCGGTCCGCATCGATATGCGGGCGACATTGAGAGCGGCCCTGCGCTCGGGCGGCTCCATCATTCCGCTGCAATACCGCAAACGCCGCAGACGCCCGCCGCCGCTGGTGATCCTGTGCGATATCTCGGGCTCCATGGGGCGCTACACACGTATGCTGCTGCATTTCGTCCATGCCATCACCAACGACCGGGACCGGGTGTCCACCTTCCTGTTCGGTACACGGCTCACCAATGTCACCCGGCATTTGCGTAACAAGGACATCGATATCGCGGTCACCAAATGCACGGACTCGGTCGAAGACTGGTCGGGCGGCACGCGGATCGGTGAAAGTCTTAGCGATTTCAATCGCTTCTGGTCCCGCCGCGTGCTCGGCCAGGGGGCCGTGGTGTTGTTGATCTCGGACGGTCTTGACCGCGACGCAGGGCGCGGGCTCGATTTGGAGATGGAACGGCTGCATAAATCCTGCCGCCGGCTGATCTGGCTCAACCCGTTGCTGAGATTCGAAGGATTCGAACCCAAATCCCAGGGAATTCGCGCTATAATGCCCCATGTTGACGAATTCCGCCCGGTACACAATCTAGAGAGTCTGACCGAACTGGTGGAAGCCCTGAACCGTCAGCTCATACGCCGACAGGAAGGAATGTCCGAATGGCTGGAAGCGATGTGAATGAAGGATCACAGGACGACGATGTCCTGAACCAGGCAGCCCTTTGGCGTGCCGACGGCAAGAAGACGGCCCTGGCCACCGTGGTCAGTAGCTGGGGGTCGTCCCCCCGCCCCGCCGGCAGCCAACTGGTGGTGTCCGAAGACGGTACGTTCGTCGGATCGGTATCGGGCGGCTGCATCGAGGGCGCGGTGGTCACCGAAGCCCTCGACGTGATGCAGACCGGCAATCCGAAAGTACTGGATTATGGGGTCACCGACGAACTGGCATGGGAGGTCGGGCTCGCCTGTGGCGGACAGGTCAAAATATTTGTCGAGGCGGTGGACGAATGAAGGCGGAAACACTCACCCAATTGCTGAAAGACCAGGAAGCCAAAACGGCGGTCGCCCTGGCCACGGATATTTCTTCAGGCGATCAGGCCCTGATCTATCTCGATAGTGCCGCCGGCGCACTCGCCGACAAGCCCGAGATCGTCGATGCCGGACGCGATGCCATGCGCGACGACAAGAGCGGGCTGCGCGCGACACCCCACGGCGATATTTTCTTCCATGTCTTCAACCCGCCGCTCCGCATGGTGCTGGTGGGCGCGGTCCATATCGCACAGCCCCTATCGAGACTGGCCCAGGTCGCCGGCTATGACGTGGCCGTGGTGGATCCCCGCCAATCCTTTGCGACCCAGGAACGGTTTCCCGGCGTGACCATCGTCGATGAATGGCCCGATGACGGCCTCAACAAGCTCGATCTCGACCGCCGCACCGCCGTGGTCACCCTCACCCACGACCCCAAGCTGGACGACCCGGCGCTGGGCGTCGCTATCCGTTCTCCGGCCTTTTACATCGGCTCTCTTGGTAGCCGGAAGACCCATGCAGGACGGGTCGAGCGGCTGACCGCGGAAGGTTTCAGCTCCGCCGAGATCGACCGCATCCATGGCCCGGTGGGCCTGCGGATCGGCGCCGTCTCCCCGGCCGAAATCGCCGTCTCCATCCTCGCCGAGGTAACGGGAATCCTCCATGCCAGGGAGCAGAAGGCGGCAGCGTGAAATTCGGCGACATACCGGTCGGCCAGGCAACGGGTGCCATCCTCGCCCATAGCCTGCGCGTCGGCGATGAGACCTTCAAGAAAGGCCGCACCCTCTCCGACAGTGATGTAAGCGCCCTCGTGGCTGCCGGTTTTCAGTCGGTCATGGGCGTGCAATTGGAATCCGGCGATATCGACGAAAATACCGCCGCCGCCCGCATCGCCGCGTCGGTCGCGGGCGAGTCCGTTACGCTGACCACCGCCAGGACCGGGCGCTGCAACATCACCGCCACCGAACGCGGCGTGGTCGTACTCGATCCCGAGGGAATAGACTCCCTCAACTTGATCGATGAATCCGTGACGCTGTCCACCATTGCGCCCTTCACGGCGGTCGAAGCTGGTGACATGGTCGCGACCGTCAAAATCATTACCTTCGGTGTCGCCGAGGCGGTTATCGCCCAATGCGAAACGGCCGCCCAGGCAAGTGCGCCGCTGGTTCGCGTCGCTTCCTACGGGCCCAAAAAAATCGGCCTGATCCAGACCATCCTGCCGGTGCTGCGCCAGAAGGTCATTGACAAGGCCACGTCGGTGACCCGCGCCCGTGTCGCCGCCCTCGGGGGGTCCCTCATCGACGACATCCATTGCGGTCATAAGGCCGAAGATGTCGCCGCTTCGTTGAAGAAACTACAAAGCGCGGAATGTGATATCGCGCTGGTGCTGGGCGCCTCCGCCATTGCCGACCGGCGCGATGTAATCCCTGCTGCCGTCGAGCAATGTGGCGGGACGGTTGAGCATCTCGGCATGCCGGTGGATCCCGGCAATCTGATGATGCTGGCCACCATGGGCAAAATGCATGTACTGGGGATCCCCGGTTCGGCCCGCTCGCCCCGTCTCCATGGCTTCGACTGGGTGCTGCAGCGGCTGGTGGCCGACATTCCGGTGAGCGGCACGGATCTGATGCGCATGGGTGTCGGCGGGCTTCTCAAGGAAATCCCCAGCCGCCCCATGCCACGCGCCAGAATAACCGCCGGAGAAGAGCGAAGCGCCGAGACGGGCTCCTTCAACATAGGCGCCATCATCCTCGCCGCCGGACAGTCGCGGCGCATGGGCAATATCAACAAGCTGCTGGCCGAGATCGACGGCAAGCCCATGCTGAGCTATGTGGTCGAGGCCGCGCTGGCCTCCGACGCCAGCCCGGTCATCGTGGTCACCGGCCATGAGCCGGAGCGTATCGAGGCGGCCCTCAAGGGCCACCCTGTCACCTTCATCCACAATCCCGACTATGCGGAGGGGCTGAGCACGTCATTGCGCCACGGCCTGTCCATGCTGGACCCGGTAATCGACGGCGCCGTCGTCTGTCTCGGCGACATGCCGGGCATTTCCCCCTCTCACATCGATCAGCTCATCGATGCCTTCGACCCCGATGATGGCCACGCCATCTGCGTGCCTACTTTCAAAGGCAAGCGCGGCAACCCGGTCCTGTGGCACCGGCGTTTCTTCTCCGCCATGTCGGAAGTCTCGGGCGATGTGGGCGCGCGGCATCTCATCGGCGATAACGAAGAACTGCTGCTGGAAATCCCCATGGACGACAATGCCATCCTCGCGGATTTGGATACGCCCGAAGCGTTGGCCGCCCACAAGGCGGCGCGGGAGCGCTAATTTCCGCGCCAACAATCGGAGAGAACGGCGTGTCTGACATCATCCTGGCGAAAATCCCACCGGTCGCGACCATAATTCTCAACCGGCCGGACGATCTGAACCGGCTGACGCTGGAGTCCATGGCACTGCTGGGGGAGATCGTCGATGACATGGCCTCCGACGATGCCATCCATGCGGTGGTGGTCACCGGCACGGGCGATGCGGTGTTTTCAGCCGGGCTGCTGAACCCGGATATCCGCGCCGCCCTGTCCAAGGACGAGGTAATCGCCTTTGTCCGCCTCGCCAACCGTGTGTTCGATTCCCTCGCCGCCCTGCCCCAGATCGTCATCGCCGCCATCAACGGCAATATCCTTGCCGGCGCGGTGGAGCTGGCGCTGGCCTGCGACATTCGCCTCGCCGCCGACGACATCACCCTGATGATGCCGGAAGCCAAATGGGGCGGCTTCCCCGGCGCCGGCGGGCCGCATCGGCTGGGCATGGCGGTGGGTCACGCCCGCGCGCTGGAGATCATCGCCACCGGGAGGGAAATCGATGCCGCCGAGATGGAACGCATCGGGCTGGTGCAGGGGCTTCATCCGAGGGCAGCGCTAAAAGACGCCGCCCTGGCCATGGCACAAACCATCGGCACCAATGGACCGCTGGCGACCCGGGGCGCCAAACGCATCCTGTGCACCCGCCGCGATCCCGGCTTCAAGGAGGCAAGGGCGCTGTCCGACGAGCTGCGCGAGGCCCTCGAATGGTCCGAGGATGTGGATGAAGGCATGGCCGCCCACCGCGACGGTCGGGCCGCCGTGTTTAAGGGAAAATAGATTTAGTACGCACGATCCATTGTCCGTCTCCCGCCCACAACCGGACGAAAGGCAGCTAACATAATGTCTGTCAGCTTCAGACATGGTTTTGAGGCGCGATTAGCTCTGTTAAGGATCCAGAGGGGAAGTCAGCATCGACTGCACCAACTTCTGCTTTCAGGTGCGCATATCAGCCGGGTCTAGCCATGAACGGACATCAGATGCCCATTGACGACACCAACTACAGCCGCGCCCGCACGCCAAACCCGCCACCCGCGCCAGCCGCGGCGGTGATCTTGATTGTCTTCCCGCGATAAAAATCCGCAACGGAATCGGCCCGAACCGATCCGCTTGTCGCGAGTCCATAAATTACCGCAATCGAAAGTCCCAAATAGAAAATTTTGTGCATACCGTCCTCCCTTGATGAAGTTGGTCCCGCCTATTTAGACAGGTTAGGCCCCCACTTAACAACCCCCGACTTTAGCCGGCGACGTTTGCTATGATGGTGGTGGCGAGGCAGCGCCGAATACAATCTTTGGCCATGAAATCCGTTTCTTCCCCACCGTGTGCCAAAGTTGAATTTCTATGCTGCGATAGCGAATGAATCTGTTGAGATTCGGTTTCCGTTTAGGGGCAATTTGAGAGCAAGGACGAATCCAATAAAATGTCTGGGTTGGTCGGAAAGCAGACCTCGGCGGCGAACATTTCGCTTCTCAAATTGGCTGAAACTCACCGAAAATAGTCATTCGGTTCCACGTCATTCATCCCTTTTAAATCTGACATCTTCCGTCCCTATATCCACCCAATTTCGCCGCCTTGACGAGGTACTCCGCCTGAGGCTCAATGCGGCCCATCGCTGACAGCCACCATTCCTGAGTTTCCATGGCCCTCATGCCAACCGCTTCCGACGGCGCGGAGCCTGACGCGCCGCCGCTTCCCTATCGCTGGGCCATGCTGGGGGGCGTGTGGCTGATGTATTTTTCGTTCGGGATGACGGTCGCCTCGGTGGCGCCCCTGGTGCAGATCATCGAGACCGATTTAGGCATCAGCCATGCCGCCATGGGGCTGGTTCTCGGCGCCTGGCCGTTGATCTATATTGCCTCATCGGCGCCCTGCGGTGTTCTGCTCGACCGGTTCGGGCCGCGGCGCATGCTGTTTCTGGCGATGATGATCGTCGCTTTGTCCGCCGCCCTGCGGGGTCTGTCCAACAGCCCGGTGGAACTGTTTTTGTCGGTCCTGGTGTTTGGTATCGGCGGGCCGCTGGTGTCGGCCGGCGCTCCAAAGGTCATCAGCCAGTGGTTTTCCGGCAAGGACCGGGGCCTCGCCGTGGGGATTTACTATACCGGCAACGCGCTGGGCAGTGTCGCGGCGCTGTCGCTCACCAACAGCATGCTGATGCCGTTGTTCGGCCATGACTGGCACGCGGTATTCTTCGCCTATGCCGGTTTCATTCTCTGCGCCGGATTTGTCTGGCTTTTGATCAGCGCGCACCCCGACAGCCGCGAGATGGAGCGCAAGCTGGCCGCCGAGCCCAAGCCGCCGTTCTTCGAAGTCTTTTTCGAGCTGATCCGCGACCCGTTCGTGCGTACCGTCCTCATCATGGCGGTGTTTATCCTGGGCTTTAATCACGGCCTCAATAACTGGATGCCCACCATCCTGCAGAGCTATGGCATGGATGCCAAATCCGCCGGCTATTGGGCCTCCCTGCCGACCTTTGTGGGGATCTTCGCGGCGCTGACCATCCCCCGGCTGGCGACACAGGAAAGACGGTTCGCCGTCCTCGCCGCCGTTATGGTGGCGGCGGCGGCCACCACGCTGCTGATCTATTCCGCCACCATGCCGTGGCTCGGGATCGGGCTGGTTTTCCAGGGCATGTGCCGCAGCGCGCTGACCGCCATCGCCATCCTGATCCTGATGGATATGGGTCAGGGGCGCTCGAAGCATGTGGGGGCGGCCAGCGGGCTTTATTTCTCGGCCGGTGAGATCGGCGGTGCGCTCGGCCCCATGAGCATCGGGCTGCTTGCCGACAGAACGGGGGATTTCGACGCGCCGCTCATGATGATGTTCGGGGTCAGCATCATCCTGATGATCCTGCTGGCCCGGCTGCGGTTTCTGGCGCACAGATAAAACACAAAAAAAGGGTGGAGCCGCTGCCCATCCATTTGCGGCTCCACCCGGTAGGATCTCATCCCGGTGGCCTCCCCGGCCACCTCATACGCGCTTTTGCGCGTTACGCCTCATCATCCAGTAATTCGCCGGCCATCTCGTCCGCGGTGCGGATCACTTCCAAATTCGCCAGGAACATGGCGCGATCCTGACGCGTGCCCACGATTTCCTCGGCCAGATCCACATTGGGTGCGGCAACCAGCCCATCCTCGTTGGATTTGGGATCGCTCGGGTCGAACGCGACCCGGTGCGACGGTTCCCGCCGCTCGACTTCCACATCGACACCGCCATCCCGAACGGAGACGTATGTGGGAGTCGAGGGCCGGAAGACGTCATCAGGAGGATCCGCCGCCCGGCGCGCCGCCGGGCTCAGATCCACCTCATCCAGCCGCGCCGTCGTCCGGACATTGGCGATATTGTCCGCCCGGACAGACAGCGCCTCGGAAGACGCCTGAACCGCAGAAACAGAAGATCTGATCGCATTCAACATTTGATCCGACCGAGAAATTTCCAAAACACAGGAAAACTATATTATTTTATACTCAGTTTGTCAAAAATAATCACTGCGAATACTTGATATATTCGACTCTATTTTTAAACGACTACATATTGAATAAATAAGGTTCTAGAGGAAAATTTTATGAGAATTACGGCTTGTTCCCATAAACCCCCTGGATAAAGCCCACGATGTGCCCCGCCGCGCCAAACTGATACAGATTATTGTGGCCGGCCAGCGGGATAAAAAGCCCCTGTTTGGGTTCCTGGGCCGCCGCCAGCAGGGCCTTGCCGAACCGGACCGGAATGACGCCGTCCTGCTCGCCATGGACAATGTAGAGGGGAAGCGGGATCCCGCCGATCTTCGCGATGGAATCGAACTTGTCCCACATGAGCCAGCGGACCGGAAAAATCGGGTAATGGGCGGCGCCGACCCGCGGCAGGGCGGTATAGGGCGCCTCCAGCACCAGCGCGCCCCCGTGTCCCCGGGACGCCAGTTCCACAGCCACCCCGCTGCCCAGGGATTCGCCGTAGAGCACAATTCTTGCCTCGGCAATGCTCAAGTCCGCGAGAAAGCCGAGGGCGGCCTTGCCATCTTCATAAAGTCCGGCCTCGGTCGGTTTACCGTCATTGCCGCCATAGCCGCGCCAGGATACCAGGAGGACTCCAAAGCCCTGCTCCAGATAGGGGCGCACCTTGGCGCCCCGGAAACCGATATGGCCCGCATTGCCGTGAAAGAAAACCACTACCGGGCGGTCCCCCGCCTGTGGCGGTTTCCACCAGGCGAGAAGCGATAGACCGTCGGCCGCCGTCAGGGTGACCGCCGCCATATCGGGCACCCCCCAGGCGGCGGGCGCCGGCCGCGCGGGATCGGGGTGATAGATCAGCGTCCGCTGAAAGAAGAAAAGCCCGACAAGCAGCACCAGATAAATGCCTGCCCCGACACCGATTAGCTTCAGGAGGGTCGACATGGGACCGCGCCG
>JABJKO010000266.1 GCA_018660305.1 Rhodospirillaceae bacterium | reverse complement strand
GCCGCCGGAATCGGGGATCATGGACATTTCCGTCACCCGGCAGGGATATTCGGATTCGAGGATCTCGATGGGGGTGATGTGCAGGTTCGACAGATGGGTCGCCGTTGCCGAACACCCGTCATGACCGTACCCGCCGCCATAGGCTGATCCCATGATTTCGTACTGCATGGTGGAATGGCCTTCGCGCCCCCCACCCTGCCAGGAAATCAGCAGCGAACCGGACGAGCCGGATCCCGCGATGGCCCGCGTCGGGGTGAATTTGGACATGGCGTCCAGAATCACGTCCACCAGCCGCAGATTGGCCTTCTGGTATGACGAGACCGGCGCCGGCGGGCTTGAATTTGTGACGGTGTCGGGCGCCAGCACGATGTCGACCACATCGCCCATGCCGCCGTTGTAATGCAGCTCATGGGGCCCCAGCGCACCCACCAGACAATAGAACACACAGGCCTCGACCATGGCGGGGCGCAGATTGACCGGGCCTTTGGCCTGTGGACCGCTATCCGAGAAATCGAAGATCGCCCGGTCGCCCTTGATGGTTATGGTCGCCGCGAACTTGACCGGCTTATCCCGCTCCACACCGTCGTCATCCATATAGCCCTCGGCCGACGACGTTCCATCGGGAATAGCCGCGATGGCCTTGCGCAGTTCATCGGCCGCGCCATCGAGAATGGCATCGAATGCGCCGATGACCGTGTCACCGCCAAAGCGCTCGACATGCTCCTTCATGCGGGCCACACCCATATTGGTGGCCCCCACCTGTGCATGAATATCACCGCGGACCAGATCCGGATGGCGGCTGTTGCCGAGAATGACGCGCTCGATATCGAGATCGGGCTCACCCCTGCGGTGGAACTTGATAGGCGGCAGCAACAGGCCTTCATGATACATCTCGGTGGAATTGGCCGACGTGCTGCCCGGGTTGGTGCCGCCGATATCCGCCTTGTGGGCAATGGACGCGCTGAATCCGATGAGCGTGCCATTGACGATGATCGGCGCGACAAACCCCATATCGGACACATGCGGCATGCCGGCTTCATAGGGATGGTTGGAGACAAAGACGTCGCCGTCCTCGATTTCCTCCAGCTGGTAATTCTTGAACATGTTCTCCACAAACGTCCGGTAGGCGATTCCGTGGAAGAACATGGGCGGTGGGATAATCAGCCGGCCGCGGGGATCAAGGATCACACAGCTGAAGTCGCGCGATTCCCGGATGATGGTCGAATAGCCGGAACGGTAAAAATGATAGTGCATCTCATCCACAAGGCTCGCGACCTTGTTGCGCAGGACCTGAACGGTGACCGGATCGACGGTACCGCTCGTCGGGCCACCTTGGGCAGTGGTTGCAGTCCCTTCCATCTCTATCTCTCCCGGCTCAGAAGCAGGTTGCGGTAACCATCGACCCGCGCCGTCCAACCGACAGGCACCACAATGGTTGAATCGAACTGTTCGACGATGGCGGGCCCTTGCAGCATGGCGCCGATGGGCAGCTTATCACGTTCGTACAGGGTCGTGTCGGTCGCCTCTTCGGCGTCGAAATAGACCATTCTCGACCCCTTGATGGCTGCCTCGGGCGCCGGTGTTTCGACCACATCCTCCGCGGACACGGGTTCGTACTTGGGCACGGCGACCCGCAACCGGACCCGGTAGCTGACGATTTCCACCGGCCGGTCCTTGGCCGCATGACCATGGATCTGAGCGTGACGGTCATCGAACCGGTCCCGCGCCGCCGCCATATCGTCAGCCGCAAGACCGTTTGTGCCGATACCATCGAGGGACACCCGCAACTCATAGCCCTGCCCGGTATAGCGCACGTCCAGCTCGCGCTCGAACCGGGCGCCGTCAGACGCGATCCCTTCTTCTTTAAGTTCGGCAAACCCCCTGGCCTCCAGCTCCTTGAACACCGCCTCGGCGTGATCGGGCGCCACCTGATCCATGGGGCGCAGTTCCGACCGGACGTAATCATGCACAATGTCGGTACACAGCAGCCCGAGCGCCGAAAACGCACCCGGGCGCGGCGGCACAAAGATGCGCGTCATGCCAAGCTCTTCCGCCACCGATGCGGCGTGTACCGCACCGGCGCCGCCAAACGGCAGCAGAGTGAATTCCTGGGGATCGACACCGCGCTTGGCGCCAAACACCTTGACCTCGTCGGCCATGCGCAGATCGACGATACGCCGGATGCCGGCGGCAGCTTCACGAATTGTCATGCCGAGGGGCTCAGCGATTTTTGCCTGAAGAGCGGCTTCAGATGCCACGATATCGAGTGTCTGGGCGCCGCCGAGAAAATAACCGGGATTGAGATAGCCCAGCGCAATGTCCGCATCGGTCACCGCCGGATCCTCACCACCCTTGCCATAGCAGGCCGGTCCGGGATCGGCGCCGGCGCTCTGGGGTCCGACGCACAGGAACCCGCCGCGATCGATCCAGGCAATGGAACCGCCCCCGGCCGAAATTGTCGTAAGGTCCAGCGCCGGCACGCCCATGGGCCGCCGCGCGACCACTACCTCGGTGACCTCCAACGGCGTACCGCCTTCGATAAAGGCGATATCGCAGGATGTGCCGCCCATATCGAGGGTCACGATGCCTTTCTCCGCATCTTCGCCGGCCAGATAGGCGCTGGCCTGAGCCCCCGCCGCCGGGCCGGAAAACAGCGTGTAGACCGTCTTTCCGCCCTGCACGGCGGCGGTGAACGGCATGACGCCGCCATTGGACTGCATCAGGAAACGCTGCTGGGTGGAGACGCCCCCTTCATTGAGGCCATTGTTCAGGTGGCCGATATAATCCACCAGAACCGGGCCGAGATAGGCGTTCAGCAACGTGGTCGACAGGCGCGGCCATTCGCGGATTCGCGGCAGCACCTCGGCGGACAGCGACACATGCGCGTCGGGAAATTCGTCCAGGATGACGGCTCGGGTTTTTTCTTCGTGAGCCGAATTGGCATAGGAAAAGAGATAGCAGACGGCGATGGAATTGGCCCCGGCCTCGAACAGCTCCCGCGCCGACTGGCGTACCGCATTCTCATCGAGCGGCGTGAGTTCGTTGCCTTCCCAATCGACCCGCCCCGGTATCTCGCGGGTCATGCTCTGCGGCGCGATGGGGTCGGGCTTGTCGTAGAAATAATCGAACGGATTGCCGTCACGGCCCTGGCTTTGCACTTCCTGCACCGCGCGGTAGCCGTCGGTGATCAGGAGCCCAACCTTGGCGCCGCGCATTTCCAGCAACGCGTTGGTGGTGATGGTCGTGCCGTGCGAAAAGAATTCGATGGCCTCGGGGGGCGTGCCGTTGGCGACAAAATTATTGACCCCGTTCAGCACGCCGATGGCCGGGTTATGCGGTGTACTGGAGACCTTTTCCACCGCGATCTCGCCGGTATCGGCGTTCAGCAGGACCAGGTCCGTATGGGTACCGCCCACGTCGACGCCGAGGCGAAAATGAGAACCGTTTGTCATAACAAATGCAGCCTGCCCTGAAAGTTCGATGTCTAAGTTTATTGGGGAGATACTTAGCTTACGGGACCGGGCATGTCACGTGCGCTCCAAGGTGACAACGGCGTTCGTCAACACTCAACTATTGGCCTAGGATACCCGTGGGAAAAACAAACAGGAGGCAGGAACCATGAGTTTCGAAGACATTCTCTACGAAATCGAAGACGGCATCGCGACCGTCACGCTTAATCGGCCACAGGTGATGAACGCGCTGTCGCCCAATCTGGAAACCGAGATGCACCGGGCTTTCGATGAGGCGGATGCCGATCCCGATGTAAGGGTCATCATTCTTACCGGCGCGGGGCAGGGCTTTTGCGCCGGTTACGACCAAAGCCCGAAACCCGACGGCAAGAAAAAGGGCGACCCCACCGGCAAGTCCATCGCCGAATACATCGAAGGATGGCAACGCAACGATTCCGAAATCCTTACCCGATGGGTCCATATGTGGAAGCTGGGCAAACCCATCATCGCCGCGGTCAATGGCTGGGCCATGGGCGGTGGGTTCTGGTACCAGCTCGCCGCCGATATCACCATCGCATCGGACAAGGCGGTGTTTGCCCAGCCGGAAGTGCGCCACATCTCCAATTCGAGCTACCTGTTCACCGCGCTGTGCGGCTGGAAGGTGGCCAACCGCTGGGCGCTCACCGGCGATCATTTCGATGCCGAAGAGGCCTATCGCATCGGCATGGTCAACGAGGTGGTCCCCCATGATCAGTTGATGGAGAAATCACGCGAACTGGCCGCCCGTATTGCCTTGGTGCCCGAGCCGGCGGTCCGGCTCAACAAGGCCATCGCCATGCAGGGGCTGCAATCGTCAGGCGTCTATGCGGCGCTGCTCACCGAGGGCGCGCTGGGGGCGCTGGCCCATTCGTCCCACAACGAGTATCGCGACAAGCTTTATGAGACCATGGCCAAGGATGGGGTGAAGGCCTATTTGCAGATGCGCGACGGTCCCTTCCAGCCCGAGCCCATGGGGCCAAAATCCGCTAAGGGTATGGCTGAAAGGGCGGCCAGGAAATAGCAGCCGCCTTCCTGCGCCACAATCTTTTAGGCCGCGCAAAGGCCCGACACCCTTCCCTCTCCCGCTTGCGGGAGAGGGTTGCGCAGGCTAAGCGGATTTATCCGCCGCGGTACCCCGCACCCGCCTGATCATCCAGGTGCCCAGGGTGAAGATGTGCTGGGTGCCCATATTGACGATGACGATGCGGAACAGGTGAAAGGCGACCACTGTCGGCACGCCGATTTCCAGCGCCTGGGCGACGATGGTCATTTCCGCCAGCCCGCCCGGCGCCGTCGCGATGATCATGGTCGCCAGCGATATGCCGAACGCCCAGGCCAGCCCGAGGGCGACCGCGACCGAGGCCAGAACGATAAACAGCGCGTTTATCAGCGCGAACGGAATGAACATCTTGTGGCGCGCAAAGAACGCCCGTTCATAGCGCTCGCCCAGGATCAGCCCGAACATAAGCTGGGCGAAATCGGTCATCCAGCCGGGAACGGACGAGAGCTCGACACCGCTGATGGTCAGCCCGGCACCGAGAAATATGGGCATCATCATGTAGCCGTTGTGGAAATTGAGTTTCTCGGACACTCCGCCGATGAGGAAACCGCAGGCGAGCCACGGAATCAGAATCCAGATATTGAAGGGCAATTGCGGCGTGTAGGCCGACGCCTCCAGCGGAATACCGCCATAGGTGAGCGCAAACGGGATGGCGACGACCACGATGGAAACCCGCAGCGAATGGGTCACCGCAACCGGTGGAATCTGCGCGCCGTAGCGTTGGGCCAGCACCGCCATGGCCATGGATCCGCCCGGGATGGATGCGAAAAAAGACGACTTGCGATCGATACCCGATACCCGGCTCATGACCAGCGCGCCCAGCCCGCCGATCACAAAGGCCGACAGGGTGGCGAGCAGGATCGGGACAAAGTGATTACCGAGGGCGGCAACGACAGTTGGCGTAAAATAAATGGAGACCGCCGAGCCGAGAATGACCTGGCCCATCTGGCGGCCATAGGGAACCGAATGAACCCTCATCCCCATCAGATTGACCACGGCGATGGCGATCATCGGCCCGATCATCCACGGGATGGGTGTTTCCAGCCAGGTAAACAGAAAACCCGCCGGCACGCCGATGGCGAGCGCCCTGAGCATTCCGGGAAGGCGTTCCCGCAAATCGGATGAGACAGTCATAAGATGTTCGCCGGAAAGAAGGGGCGTGAACGGATTTACGGCATTGTAGTCAACGGCCCAGGCCCTGGGAATGGACCGGCCGTAATTATTTGGTCAAACGAAAAGCGGCGGCTCGTGAAAGCCGCCGCCTTGAAACTCGGTCGGAGTGGATGGATCAGGCCGCGGTGCGCTTGCGCTGCAAATACGACATGGTGAGGTGCTCGGCGCAGTAATGACGCCCCGGCTGAACCGTCTTGCCGCATATGTTGAGCCCATGGCGGCCCTCATCATCGGTCTGCCAGCGGCACATCCAGGGTTTGACGTCGGGGCTCAGAATGGGTGGCGGCTCTTCGCGCACCGGCGGCGCGGGCTCCGGCTGCGGCTCGGGAAGGGGCGCGCCGCGCTGGAGATTGAGGCGATGTGCCTTGCCGATGACCGCATTGCGGGTCACGCCGCCCAGTTTGGCAGCAATCTGGCGAGCCGAGAGCCCTTCAGCCCACAATCGCGTCAGCAATTCGACGCGTTCTGGAGTCCACTGCATATTCTTACCCCTTCTAGATATCGTATCCCCTAACCGTGGACCTACTATATATAGGAGACGCCGCCACGCAACCCAAAAATGGTGTATTTCCGCCATTTCTCTGTGGAAAACAATCCATCATTCGGCGCAATTAGGGCAATTCAATGGCTCTTTGGCCCTGCAAAACCAACAAATTGGGCCTCAACCGGCGATTGCGGTCAGGGGAGCGATGCAGGATGGGTCGTCGTTGCGGACATTATTGACCGCCGTGCCGACCCGGTAAAACGCCATGGGCGCCACCGGATAGGGCCCCAGAAGCGATAGCAGGCTATGCGGATCATTGGCGGCATCGAGCCATGGGTCGAACGTCTCGGGGGCTAAAATCACCGGCATTCTTGCATGGATAGGCCGCAGCTTGTCATTGGCCGGGGTCGTCAGGATGGTGAAGGTTTCAACGCTTTCACCCTCGGCGATACCGGTTGAGGCGGCCTTCGCCGTCCATTGCTCCCAAAGACCGGCAAAGGCAAAGGGAATTCCGCCCTTCATCCCGATCCGAAAGGGCTGTTTGCGGCCCTCTTCCATACGCCATTCGTAAAACCCGTCGGCCGGGATAAGACACCGGCGGCTGCGGAACGCTTCCCTGAAAGACGGTTTTTCGGCCACCGTTTCCGAGCGGGCGTTGATCAACTTGGCGCCCATGGAGGCCTCTTTGGACCAGGACGGAATCAGTCCCCAACGCAGCATGGCCAACTCGCGGCCGCCCACGTCGCTCGTCCGTACCACCGCGGCCTCCTGCGTCGGCGCGATGTTATAGCGCGGCGGCAGGTTGAGGAGGCTTTCGAAGTCGAACAGCGACCGCAGGGCATCCAGTGGCGTCGTCAGTGAATAGCGTCCACACATGGGAAAACCCTACCGGTTTGCCGGAGTCGCGAAAAGCTTTGGGCGACCGCATCTACCTTGCATGTTGTCGAGAATTCGCCGGCTCATGGGTTGTGAGCAGCCGGTCCCGGCTCTATTCTCCCGCTCAGACAATAGAGACAGGGAGGGATCACCCATGGCAGCAAGAGATTTATCTGGAAAGATTTGCGTCGTGACCGGCGCCGGTAGCGGGCTCGGCAAGGCGATGTCGCTGGGGCTGTCGGCCGCCGGCGCAAAGGTCGCTGGCGTTGACGTCAATCTGGAAGCGCTGAATGCGACGGCCAAGGAAGCCACCGGTGCCGGCGTGGTACCGATCCAGACCGACATCACCAAGGTCAATGACGCCAATAACGCCATCTCCAAGACCATCAGCGGTCTCGGCGGAATGCATGTACTGATCAACTGTGCCGGGCTCGGCATGCCGACCCTCAGGGTCGATTACTGGGACAACCGGCTGTATTTCTGGCAGGCCGATCCCGATAAGTGGCAGCGCCTGATGGACGTAAATGTGCGCGGCGCCTTTTTGATGGGCCGCGCCGCCGCGCCGCATCTGATCGAGCAGAAATGGGGACGCATCGTCAATGTGACCACCAGCATGAATACAATGATCCGCGGTGGCAACATGCCCTACGGCCAGTCGAAGGCCTCTCTCGAAGCCGCAAGCGCGGCCTGGGCAGACGATTTCGTCGATACCGGCGTGACCTGCAATGTGCTGGTGCCCGGCGGTGCGGCTGATACACCCATGGTGCCCAAGGAATCACCCTATGCCCGCGAAAATCTTGTGCGGCCTGATGTGATGATCGCCCCGGCCTGCTGGCTGGCGTCCAACGATTCCGACGGCGTCAACTCCATGCGCTTTCTCGGGCGCAATTGGGACCCGGACGGCGCGGATGATGACAATATCAAGGCAGCGGGTGCACCGGCCGCCTGGCCGGCCCTCGCCGCTGAAGCCGGCATGGGCCAGCCGGCGACAACGCACGGCAAGGATATCCCACGCTAATTAATCGAGAAGCTGACGTTTAATGGTGGAGAAAAATCTGACCGGCCGGGTTGCCATTGTCACCGGTGGCGGTGGCGGCATGGGACGGGCCATCACCCTGGCGCTGGTCGAGCGTGGCGCAAAGGTCGCGGTCTTCGACGTGCGCCGGGAAACTGTCGATGCGGTGGTCAAGGAAGCCGCCGCCCTGGGCGATTCCGAGTGCGCCATCCCGGTCACCAGGGATGTCACCAAGGCCGATGATTGCGATGCCGCGATCCGCGAAACCATCGATGCGTTCAACTCGGCCGATATCCTGGTCAATGCGGCGGGAATTGGCATGCAAAGCATCCGGGACGGTTACTGGAACAATCCCGTCAAATTCTGGGAGG
>JABJKO010000098.1 GCA_018660305.1 Rhodospirillaceae bacterium | reverse complement strand
CGTCGATAAGAACACCAAGGTCATCTGCCAGGGCTTTACCGGCGCCCAGGGCACCTTTCATTCCGAACAGGCCATCGCCTACGGCACCCAGATGGTGGGCGGGGTGACGCCCGGCAAGGGCGGGACGGAGCATCTAGATCTGCCGGTCTTTGATACGGTTGCCGACGCGGTGGAGAAAACCGGCTGCAATGCGAGCGTCATCTATGTGCCGCCGCCCTTCGCCGGAGACGCCATCGCGGAAGCCATCGATGCGGAAATTCCGCTGGTGATCTGCATCACCGAAGGCATCCCGGTACTCGATATGGTGCGGGTCAAGCGGGCCCTCGATGGGTCTTCGACCCGGCTGGTCGGCCCCAACTGCCCCGGTGTCATCACGCCCGATGAGTGCAAGATCGGCATCATGCCGGGTCATATTCATCAGCGCGGCAGGATCGGGATCGTGTCGCGGTCGGGAACCCTGACCTATGAGGCGGTGGCCCAGACGACAGCTGCCGGATTGGGTCAGACGACCTGTATCGGGATCGGCGGCGATCCGGTGAACGGCACCAACTTTATCGATTGTCTCGAATTGTTCCTCGGTGATAAGGAAACCGAAGGCATTGTGATGATTGGCGAAATCGGCGGGTCGGCGGAAGAGGATGCGGCTGAATTCCTCAGACAATCCAAGACCAAGAAGCCCGTCGTCGGGTTTATCGCGGGGGTTACCGCCCCGCCGGGACGCCGCATGGGCCATGCCGGGGCGATCATTTCCGGCGGTAAGGGCGGCGCCGGCGACAAGATCGAGGCCATGAAAGGCGCGG
Organism: Rhodospirillaceae bacterium; assembly: GCA_018660305.1. Next base: position 43,066 of record JABJKO010000098.1, on the reverse strand, counting down.
GCATCGCGGTGGCTGATTCACCGGCGGCGCTGGGCGCCACCATGGCCGAAATCATGAAGGGCTGAAATTCCTCCTTTGAATACCGATATATCGGTCATATCCCGTTAACCTTCGGGGCGTATGCCAAGTGTTTCGCTGTTTACAGCGGGGTTGGACAGGCACAGGACCATGTCGATAGGGCCATCGGAACACATGTCGTTTCTCGCGGGCGCCAACAGCGCCTTCATCGAGGAGCTATATGCCCGTTATGCAGAAAACCCCAGCTCTGTGGATGCCAGCTGGCAGCAATTCTTCGGCGAGCTTGCCGAGGATGCGCCGGGCGTCCTGAAGGCGCTCGAAGGGGCAAGCTGGTCGCCCCGCAAGCCGCGTGTGGTTGGCACCAGAGCCGGCAATGGCGTCGCCGAGGCCATCGCCGAGACCGATGCTGTCGCGGCGTCCCCCAACGGGGCGGCGACGGCTTCCACCGAGGACGTTCATGCGGCGATCAAGGATTCGCTCCACGCGCTGATGCTGATTCGCTCCTACCGGGTGCGCGGCCATCTCGCCGCGACGCTGGACCCGCTGGGCATCCATCAGCCGGAAGAGCATGCTGAGCTCGATTACCATTCCTACGGATTCACCGATGCCGATCTCGACCGGCACATCTTCATCGACAATGTACTGGGACTCGATAACCCGACCCTGCGTGAGATCGTCGAGATAGTGCAGGGGACTTATTGCCGCACCATCGGTGTCGAGTTTATGCATATCCAGGAGCCCGATCAGAAGCAGTGGATCCAGGAACGCGTCGAAGGCCACCATAACCGGCCCGAATTCACGCCGCTTGGCAAAGAAACCATCCTCGAGCGCCTGACCGAGGCGGAAGGGTTCGAATCCTTCATCAACACCAAATATCCCGGTACCAAGCGGTTCGGCCTCGATGGCGGTGAAGCCCTCATGCCGGCTCTTGAGCAGATCCTCAAACGGGGCAGCCAGCTCGGTATCGAGGAAGTGGTCATCGGCATGCCCCACCGGGGGCGTTTGTCTGTGCTGGCCCATGTCATGAACAAGCCCTATGCGGCGATCCTGTCCGAGTTCCAGGGGCAAAGCGCCAGCCCCGAGGAAGTCCAGGGCTCCGGCGATGTGAAATACCATCTCGGGACCTCGGCCGACCGCGAATTCGACGGCAAGACCGTCCATTTGTCCCTGTCGCCCAACCCGTCGCATCTGGAAGCGGTGGATCCGGTGGTGGTGGGCAGGGTGCGGGCGAAACAGCGCCAGATCCGTGATCGCGAGCGCCGCCGGGTGCTCGGTATCCTGATGCATGGCGATGCCGCCTTTGCCGGTCAGGGGCTGGTCGCCGAATGTTTCGATTTGTCCGATGTGAAAGGTTACCGCACTGGCGGCACCATCCATGTGGTGGTCAACAACCAGATCGGCTTTACCACCAACCCCATGGATTCGCGGTCCTCGCCCTACCCGTCCGACGTCGCCAAGATCGTGCAGGCGCCAATTCTTCACGTGAATGGCGATGACGTGGAAGCGGTGCTTCACGTCGCCCGTATCGCCACCGAATTCCGTCAGGAATTCCGCAAGGATGTGGTGATCGACATGTGGTGTTATCGCCGCTTCGGTCACAATGAAGGCGACGAGCCGGCTTTCACCCAGCCGCTCATGTACAAGAAGATCGCGAAACACCCGAGTACGCGTGCGATTTATGCCGAAAAACTTGTCCGTGAAGGCACCATTACCCCGGAACGGGTCGACGAGATAACCCGTGAAGACCGGGAGCAGCTCGACCGGGATTTCGAAGCCGCCAATGCCTACAAACCCAATAAGGCGGACTGGCTGGATGGCAAATGGTCCCATATCAACGTCGCGCCGACAGTCGAGGATCGCCGGGGCAAGACCGATCTTGCGGAGGAAAAGCTCAAGCAGGTGGGTCTGGCCGTCACCCATGTGCCCGATGATTTTAACCTCCATCCCCGGCTCAAGCGTGTCATGGGTGCCCGCCGCAAGATGGTGGAGACCGGCGAGGGATTTGACTGGTCCACTGCCGAGGCGATGGCCTTTGGCACGCTGGTTTCGGAGGGCTATCTGGTCCGGCTCGCCGGCCAGGATGTCCAGCGCGGTACCTTCTCGCAGCGGCACGCCCATCTCATCGATCAGGAAACCGAGAAACACTGGGTGCCGCTTGCCAATGTGAGCGACGATCAGGCCCGGTTCGTCGCCCATAACAGCCCGCTCTCGGAAGCCGCCATCCTCGGGTTCGAATATGGTTACAGCCTGGTGGAGCCCGATGCGCTGGTCATGTGGGAAGCGCAGTTCGGCGATTTCGCCAACGGCGCTCAGGTGATCATCGATCAGTTTATTTCATCGGCGGAGAGCAAGTGGCTCCGCATGTCGGGCATCGTCCTGTTGTTGCCCCACGGTTTCGAAGGCCAGGGGCCCGAGCATTCCTCGGCCCGGCTGGAGCGTTATCTGCAGCTCTGCGGCGAGGATAATATGCAGGTCGCGGTGCCGTCGACGCCCGCCAATTACTATCACATGCTGCGGCGCCAGATTCATCGAAAATTCCGCAAGCCGCTTGTCGTCATGACGCCGAAATCGCTGCTACGGCACAAGCTGTGTACCTCGTCGCTCAAGGACATGGCGGCCGGCAGCTATTACCGCCGCGTGCTGAGCGAGACCGACACACTGGTGGATGACAAGAAGATCCGCCGTGTCGTGCTGTGTTCCGGCAAGGTTTATTACGATCTCTACGCGGCGCGCGCCGAGCAGGGCATCGACGATATCGCGCTGGTGCGGCTGGAGCAGATTTATCCGTTCCCGAGGATGTCGTTGACCAAGGAACTGGAGCGTTACACCAATGCCGATGTGGTCTGGTGTCAGGAGGAGCCCGCTAATATGGGCGCCTGGAGTTTCGTGGACCGCCGCATTGAAGCGTTGCTCACCGAAATCGGCGGTACGGCGCGGCGGCCCCTCTATTGCGGCCGGGCCGAAGCGGCGTCGCCGGCCACCGGTCTGGCGAAGCGCCATGCCAGGGAACAGGAACAGTTGGTTCAGGACGCGTTGATGATTGCGTGATGCCTGCCACGGCGGGTTTGGAACAATGCACACCGGGAGATGGTGAGGATTATGGAAATTACGGTGCCACAGCTTGGCGAATCGGTGACCGAAGCGACGGTCGCCAAATGGTTCAAATCGGTCGGCGATGCGGTCGCGCGGGATGAACCGCTGGTCGAGCTTGAGACCGATAAGGTGACGCTGGAAGTGCCCGCATCGGAAGCGGGGACCCTGTCCGAAATTGTCGCCGCGGAGGGATCCGAGGTCGAAGTCGGCGCGCTTCTCGGCATCATCGGCGACGGTGGCACGGTGGTTGCTACGCCCAAAACCCCTGAGACCAAGGCACCCGAGCCGGAAAAAGCCGCTCCTGCACCGCCACCGGCCGCAGAGCCCCAGGGAAATGAAGGCGTTTCCCTGTCGCCGGCGGTCCGCAAGCTGGTGGATGAGAACAATCTCGATCCGGCGCAGATCAGCGGCACCGGCAAAGACGGTCGCCTGACCAAGGGTGACGTCATAGCCTTTATGGAGGGTGGTGCGGCACCCGCCGCACCCGCCGAAGCCAAGGCACCCGCCGCGCCAACGGCAGCTGCGGACGAGCGTGGCGAAGAGCGGGTGCGCATGACGCGGCTGCGCAAGCGCATCGCCGAGCGTCTCAAGGAAGCGCAGAACACGGCTGCCATGCTGACCACCTTTAACGAGGTGGATATGACCAATGTGATGGCCTGCCGCGAAAAATACCGCGACCGGTTCGAAAAAAAGCATGCGGTGAAACTCGGCTTCATGTCGTTCTTCGCCAAGGCCTGTATCGTAGCCCTCAACGAGATCCCGGCGGTCAACGCCATGATCGATGGCGACGATATGGTCTATCGCAACTATGTGGATCTCGGCGTCGCGGTGGGCACCGATCAGGGGCTCGTCGTCCCGGTTCTACGCAATGCCGATGGAAAATCCTTTGCCGACATCGAAAAGCAGATCGGCGATCTCGGCCGCCGCGCCCGCAACGGCGAACTCAGCATCGATGAGCTGACCGGCGGCAGTTTCACCATCACCAATGGTGGGGTTTACGGTTCGCTCATGTCGACGCCCATCCTCAACCCGCCGCAATCGGGCATTCTGGGTATGCACAAGATCCAGCCGCGCCCCATGGCCATCGGCAATTCGGTGGAAGTGCGCCCCATGATGTATCTCGCTTTGTCTTATGACCATCGCATCATCGACGGGTCCGAGGCGGTGACGTTCCTGGTGCGGGTCAAGGAATGCATCGAAGACCCCGAGCGCATCCTGCTCGATATCTGATCTGACCGTTTAAGACAGAAGGACGCCATTGCCATGGCCGATACAAAATTCGATCTTGTCATCATCGGCGCCGGGCCGGGTGGTTATGTGGCCGCCATCCGGGCCGCACAGCTTGGCATGAAAGTCGCCTGCGTCGATAAACGCGGCACGCTGGGCGGGACCTGTCTCAATGTGGGCTGCATACCGTCGAAGGCCCTGCTGCAATCCTCGGAAAAATACGAAGAGGCCAAGAACCACCTGGCCGAGCACGGCGTTACCGTCGGCGGCGTGAAGCTCGATCTCAAGACCATGCTGGGCCGCAAGGACAAGGTGGTCGACGGTCTGACCAAGGGCATCTCCTTCCTGTTCAAGAAAAACAAGGTGGCGGAAATACACGGTACGGCGCGCATTACCGCGGCTGGCGAAGTCACCGTCGATTTAACCGATGGCGGCAGCCAAACTCTCGAAACGAAAAATATTCTGATCGCCACTGGCTCCGATTCCACACCGCTGCCGGGGGTCGAGATCGATGAAAAGAACATCGTGACGTCGACCGGCGCCCTGTCGCTCGGAAAAGTACCGCGCCATCTGGTGGTGGTGGGCGGTGGCTATATCGGGCTTGAAATGGCGTCGGTGTGGCGCCGGCTGGGGTCCGAGGTGACGGTGATCGAGTTTCTCGACCGTATCGTGCCCACCATGGACAACGAAGTCGCCGACGAAATGTTCAAGACCTTGCAGAAGCAGGGAATGAAATTCCGGCTCGGCACCAAAGTGACCGAAGCCAAGGCGGTCAAGGCCGGCGTTTCTCTGACGGTGGAGGCGGCCGCGGGTGGCGAGGCCGAAGACCTCAAATGTGATGTCATGCTGGTGGCCATTGGCCGGCTTCCCTATACGCAGGGGCTGGGCCTCGAGGATCTGGGCGTTGCCATGGATAATCGCGGCTTTATCCAGATCGATGGGCAGTTCCAGACCAGCGTGCCGGGGGTCTATGCCATTGGCGATGTCATCCCCGGACCCATGCTGGCCCATAAGGCCGAGGATGAGGGGGTGATCGCGGTGGAAATGATGGCCGGACAGTCCGGGCACATGGATTACAACGCCATCCCGGCAGTGGTCTATACGGCGCCCGAGGCGGCGTCGGTTGGCAAGACCGAAGAACAGCTCAAAGACGACGGAACCGAGTATCGTGCCGGCAAATTTCCGTTCATTGCCAATTCACGGGCCCGCGCCGCGGGTGTCGACAGTACGGGTTTTGTCAAAATCCTCACCGACGCCAAAACAGACAAGATGCTGGGCGCCCATATTATCGGGCCCGATGCCGGCACCATGATCGCCGAACTGGCGCTCGCCATGGAGTTCGCCGCCTCGGCCGAGGATATCGGGCGCACCTGCCATGCCCACCCCACCCTCAACGAGGCCGTTAAGGAAGCCGCGCTGGCCGCCTGGAACAAACCAATCCACGTGTGAATTTCGCGCGCTGCGACGATGATATTTATCTCCTCGGGGAGATTCGATAAGCGTGCGGTTTAAATTTCGCACGAGGATGATGCCGCTTCATGCGTCGTAAAATCTTTCATTCCCTGACTTTCATATTTGGTTGGGGTTTTATCCTTATCGGTGTAGTGGGCTTGTTTCTGCCCCCATTTCCCGCGATTCTGGTTCTGTGCGTCGGGTTTCTCCTAGTCTCTAAAAAATCCGCCCGAATGCGGTGGCTGATTATGAAGCTCGGCCGACGGTACCCTAAGTTCCGTACAGCATTGATTGCGGCAAAAACAAAAATGTGTGACTGGCGGGAGCGCCTGCGCCGTGCATTCGGCGCATTACGATCCTAAGATTGTCGAATTTCTTTTTTGGTACTGCCTGGATATGCTGTTGGAGCTTTACGCAGTTCAATTCGGCGTCTAAGCCTACGGTGCGTCATTTGCACCGGGATAACGCTTCCATATGCGCCGCGCCATTCGTCGTTATGTCACTCTTACGTTGGGTTGGCTCTTCATATTTTTCGGCATTCTCGGGCTGTTTTTGCCCGTTCTCCAGGGCATTCTGTTTCTGTGTATCGGTTCCCTGCTGCTGGCGAGCGAGTCGGCGCGCGTGCGCCTGCTGATCATGAAGTTGGGTCGCCGTTATCCGAAATTCCGCGCTGCCCTGACCGCGACCAAGGGAAAGGCACGGGAATGGCGAGCGCGGCTCAGGTTGGGGCGGCACCCCCCTCAGTCCGGTGGGCACTAGCATGGCGATATTCCCCTTTGTGATAGCCATGTGTCTTGCCGAGGTTTTCGGCATGCTCAGCTTCTCCACATTTCAGGCGCTGATTCCAACCTTTGCCGCTGATTGGAATCTCAGCAACACCGAAGCAGGCTGGATCGGCGGGATTTATTTTGCCGGCTATGTGGGTGCGGTGCCGGTGCTCTCCAGCCTGACCGACCGGATCGACCCCAAGAAGATCATACTGGTGTCGCTGGCGATTGGCGGCGGCGCATCGCTGGCCTATGCCTTTTTTGCGGAGGGTTTCTGGACGGCGTTGCTGTTTCGGGCGCTGCAGGGTGTGGGCCTCGCCGGAACCTATATGCCCGGGCTGAAGGCCCTGTCCGACCGCATCGAGGGTCCGAGCCAGTCCCGCTATGTGTCGTTCTATACGGCGAGCTTCGGGATAGGCGCCGCCTTATCCTATGTATTCGCCGGGGCCATCACGCCGGATTTTGGCTGGGGGTGGGCGTTCGGGGTGAACGCCCTGGGCGCGGCGCTGGCGGCCATGGTGATCCTCGTCATCCTGCCCTGGTCCTCCGCCCGGGAGACGGTGGAGGACCGCCATTTGCTCGATTTTCGCCCGGTGCTGCGCAACCGGCCGGCCATGAGCTATATCCTTGCCTATTGCGGTCATAACTGGGAGCTGTTCGGGTTTCGGACCTGGGCCGTGCCGTTTTTGGTCTTTGCCCTGGCGCTGCATCCCGGCAGCGGGTTCGGTATCGATGCGACTCTCATCGCCGCCCTGGTGACGTTGCTGGGAGTACCCTCCAGTATCATCGGCAATGAGATGGCGGTGCGGTTTGGCCGGCGGCGGCTAATCGTCGCGGTGATGATCGCGTCCATCGCCCTCAGCCTGGTGATCGGCGCCTCGGCCGGCCTGTCCTACGGTCTGGCGGTGGCGTTGAGCCTGATCTATGGATTGCTGCTGACCGGTGATTCAGGCGCTATTACCGCTGGTGCGGTCGCGTCCGCGGCAGCGGGCGCACGGGGCGCGACGCTGGCTATGCATGCGACCATCGGCTTCATGGGCGGCGTCGTGGGCCCGCTTTGCGTGGGTATTGTTCTGGATGCGGCGGGCGGCGGGACCGTGTTGGGCTGGGCGCTCGCCATTGCCGCCATGGGCGCCGGTAGCGTGGCCGCGCTGGCTGCTATCCTTTTCGTTGGTGGGCGAAAAAATTAAGCCGCCAGCACTTCCGCTTCGTCACCGATGGTGACCCGGCGCAGCAGGCGGCGCTGTTCGGGCGGGAAATCGGTGCGGGCGTGGAGCAGGCAACGATTGTCCCACATGACGAAATCACCCACCTGCCATTTATGGGCATAGACGAACCGGTCCTCACGCTGCAGAGCATAAATCTCATCGAGGATCGCCTTGCCCTCGGCCTCGTCCATGCCGATGATTTCCTCAGTCATCAGCGGGCAGACATAGACGGCAGTGCGGCCGGTCTCGGGATGTTTGCGGAAGATCGGGTGCGGGTGATGCGGCACCGCGTCGCGGTCGTATTTCTCGAATGTTTTCACCGTGGTGCCGAATTCGTAGCAATTCATCGCCTGTCGACCGGCGAGCTTGGTCTTGATCTCGTCGGAGAGCGCGTCATAGACCATGTACTGGTTGGAGAACCGCGTGTCGCCGCCGATATTGGGAACCTCGACGCCATAGAGCGTGGTCGCCTTGTGCGGGGTCCGTAAGTACGGTGTGTCGGTGTGCCACATCATCTCGCCATCGGGATGGGCGCCGATTACCTGGCCGTCGACCCGCACATTTGAGACCAGCATGATCTCGCCGCTGGCATATTTGGGATGCTGGCGTTCCTTGGGCCGGTTGTATTCACCGATCTTGCCGAAATTGCTGCAGAATTTCTTCTGGTGGTCGGGCGTGATATCCAGCTGGTTACGCAGCACAATGACCTGATGATCCAGCCACGCCTGGTAGATGGTCGCGATGTCTTCCGACGATAGATCGTCCCGCATATCGACACCGGAAATCTCCGCGCCGCAGGCCTCTCCAAGTTTTGTGACGGTGACAACCATGCCTTACTCTCCTAGACCAGATTCCTATGGCCGTATCAAACCAGAAACAGCCCTTTGGGACAAGTATTTGAGGCTTCAGTCTATCACCGTTGGGGGGTAGGCTGCGTTAAGAAATTCTATTAACGGCAGGTAGGGGAGCGACAGGATATGGCTGAAACCAAGGCAGAACGGTACCGGGCGCCAAAGGGGTCCGAGATAAATATTAATTTGCCGGGGGGCTCGGTAGCGGGCTTTCGCGCCCTGCATCACAGCGGGTCGGGACCGGGCATCCTGCTGCTGACCGACGAGGAAGGGCTCAATGCCGGTATGAAATCCCGCGCCGGGCTGTTCGGCGAGGAAGGCTATTCGGTTCTTGCTCTGGCCGGCGATCTCTCCGTTTCCGATATCGCCGCCGCTGCTGAGATCCTTGATGGGTTTCCCGAGACCGAGGGCGGCATCGCGGCGGTGGGCCATGGGGCGGGGGGCGTGCTCGCCTGCCGCGCCGCCGAGCCAGCCGGTTTTCAGGCGGTAATCGTGTTCGACGCTCTGGAGCTGGCGGCGGACCCGGCCATCCTGGACGCCGTGCCCTGTCCGTTTGTCGCTCAGTTCGGTACCAAAGGCGCCGCCGACGCACAAGCGGCCGTCGAGGCCCTGCAAAACAGCCTTACGCGAAAGGACGGCTCGCGGGTATTCGGCTGGGAAGAAGGCGGTCCGGGATTTTCGATCCCCGGGCGCGATGGTTTCCATAAGCGCGCCGACAGCCTGGCCCATACCCGCACGCTGGAGCTTATCCGCCGCGTGCTCGGGCCCTACTATGATTATGAGGCCCTGTTCGCCGAGCATACTTACCATGAATTCACCACCCGCGATGTGGACGCCACCATGGCGACCATGATCGAGGAACCCTATGTGAACCATACGCCGACGCTCACCGGCGGGGTTGGGCACGACATGCTCAAGCGCTTCTACAAATATCATTTTGTCGATCAGAACGGCGCGGGACGGAGCCGTGAGCGGATTTCCTTTACTCTGGGGCCGGACCGTCTTGTGGTCGAAAGCTATACCAAGTTTAGCCATGATTCGGTGATCGACCGCTATTTCCCCAATATTGAGCCCACCGGCAAACAGGTCGAGATCGCCACCGTGATCATCGTGAAGTTTCGCGGCGACAAGGTGTGCCACGAACATCTCTACTGGGATCAGGGATCGGCCCTCAAACAGATCGGCGTGCTGGACGCCGGCAATCTGCCCATCGCCGGGCCGGAGGCGGCGCGCAAGGTGCTCGACGAGAACGATCCGTCGAACATTTTCATGCAGGAAGCCTGGGCCACCAGCGACGGTAAACCGATATAGGTGTTGTAGAAGCGCACCGGTCCTCTCCCCCACCCGACCACCCACAGGATACTGGCGCTGGGTGGTCGGGTGGGGGAGAGGGCCGGCACCGAGGCTAGAAAAGGAAAACGGCGACCCTTGGGGAAGGGTCGCCGCTCCTGTACAGACCGCCTGGGGGCGCTTTTTCGGCGGTCCGTTTCTGTCCCGCGAATTTCCTAGCCCAGCACCATCATGCCGGTTGGCGCAGAGGCCACCAGAATAAAGGTGGCCATCGCAACGACCGCAAAGGTACAGGTAATTCGCATGCTTCCACTCCTACTTCCGGCCCGACGTTAACAATTATTAACGTATGCAAGAACCGTGCCAACCTATCGGTTTTGTTAAATATCAATGACTTAGAGAGTGGGAGAAAAGGTGTAATCCCAAAGGTGTAAAATATTCCGACAGTTAGTACGTATTTTCGGCGGTGCCAGCCCTCTCCCCCTCCCGGCCACCCCCCAATTGTTTATGGGCGAGTATCCTGTGGGTGGCCGGGAGCGGGAGAGGGCTGGAGCGCTTAATCGAAATGCCCGCTGTCGATCGCCTTGAACCAGATACGGGCGACGGTCTTGCAGGTATCATGCAGGACATCGTGATAATAACCGTCGAGGCGGGTAACGCGGTATCGTTTGCAATAGGGTTCGGTCACAAGGCGGGCGGCGTCGACCTTGGCCGGCTGGATCACCTGGTCCAGCGTGCCGTTCATTTCCCACACCGCGACATGGCGGAGTTCATCGGCGGGAAAACAGGGTTCGAGAATCTTGGCGATGAATTTGGCAAACCCGCCTTTGCGGTCTTCCTCGGGCAGAAAACCGGACTCCCAGAGCCGTGTGGAATGCTCGGTCAGCGCCGCCACGTTGTAATGCATGAAAGCGTCTTCGATGGATTTGAAATTCGGGGCATGCAGGGATTCCTGGAACCACTCCTCGCGCAATTCGTCGGAGATGTGCCTGGTATAGAAGTGGAAATCCGGCCGGCCCCGTTCACGCACCCGCAGGCATGAGTCCTCATAAGGCCAGTCGTGATGGCCGGTCGCCGCCCGGCTGTAAAGATAGGCCATGGGATTGTTGGACGTGCCCCAGCCCAGCATGCCGTCGGCGGTCAGGTAACGGTTGAGCGCCCACAGAAACGGCCCACCGGTGGAAAACCCCCAATAGAGCATCATGATGTCGTCACGCGGTTTGCCGATGATCTCCAGCGCGCGCTGAGCCCCCTGCCGGTAGCCTTCGACGAGGGTGTCCGGGGTGGCGGCGAGCATGTGGTCGTATAGCGCCGTGCCCGCCACCGGCAGACGGTAGGTGTCGCTCCCGGTGTCGCTCGCCTGACCCTTGGAGGCATGGCTGGTGTAATCGCCCGGTGACCAGTAGGCCGCCTGATGCCGGGTAAAGACCGGCATGCGTTCGCCCAGCGGAATGTCCTTCCAGCTGCCCCCTTCATCGAAGAAGTTCCAACGCCCGAGCCGGGGCACGATGGCGACCGTGACCCCGCGCGCCGCCAGAAACGGCGCCATGCCGGATATTTTCTCGTAGGTTTCGATGAAGCCGTTGCCGTTATCCTTGCCGCCTTCGCCGGCGACCACGAGGATTTCCTTGCCCTTGTGGAGGCGGGGCGTATGGGGTCGCAGGATCGTCAATACCTGCGTAAAGGGCTTGCCATGGCTCTCGAAATCGATGAACTCGACAGTCGTGCTGAAGCCGGTGGTTTCCGGATAGGCGTCGCCCGCCTGGATGGCCGCCAGTATATCAGCCGGTATTATCTGGTTGTCATCCGCCAGGACAACGAGGTCTTCGGCGTCTAGGCTCACTGTGCCGTGCTCGCCGCGTCCTCGACTGTGATGCGGCGAAGCAGGCGCCGCTGGCCGCGTGGAAAATCGGTACGGGCGTGCAGCGTGCAGCGATTGTCCCACATCACCAGGTCACCAAGCTGCCAGACATGCTCGTAGAGAAAACGCTCCTCGCGCTGCAGGGCGAACAGTTCGTCGAGCACGGCGCGGCTTTCCTCCTCCGGCAGGCCGATGATTGATTCGGTCATCAGCTCGTTCACATAAAGGGACGGGCGCCCGGTCTCCGTGTGTGGCTTGAAGACGGGATGCACGGCGGTCCGGGTTTCCGGTGCGTCATAGCGCTCTTTGGTCTTGAGCATGGTGCCGAATTCATAGGCGTTATAAGCCTCGCGCCCTTCCAGCTTCCTGCGAAGCTCATCGGGCAGCGCGTCGTAGACGGCATACTGGTTGGAAAAGATCGTATGGCCGCCCGTATCCGGCAGTTCCACGGCAAAAAGCGTGGTCGCCTTATGCGGGTTCTGGGCATAGCCCGTGTCGGTATGAAACATCATCTCGCCCTCGGGCAGGGTGCCGATGGGTTCGCCGTTCTCGACGATGTTACTGACGAACATCACCGAGCGATGGCGTTCCTTCATCACCTCCGAGCGCATCGTGTCCGGCCGCAGATAATCGCCCACCGGGCCAAAATATTCGCCAAACCGGACCTGATCATCGTCGCTGAGATCCTGTCCGCGAAAGACGATCACCAGATGCTCTAGCCAGGCATCGTTGATGGCGGTGACGGTGGCCGCTTCCAACGGTTGCGTCAGATCGACGCCTTTGATCTCGGCGCCCAGGGCGTCGGATAATTGTATGACCTCGATGATTCTTCTCCTTCGGATCAGTGGATCATTGAGCGTCGATTTTACAGGTACCGGCGGCCATAGGCTAGATCAGTTACTCGGGCCGGTTTTTTTGTTTTTGTGTCGCGAGGCGCCTTCCCGATAGAGCACGTAATATGAACTCGCGAATATCAGGGTGGCGCCGAGCCAGGTCCAGTGACTCGGCAGCTCGGCGAACAGATACCAGGCGAGGAGGACGCTGGCCGGCAGGCGCAGGAAATTGAACGGCTGGACCACACGGGCATCGGCGGCCTGCACCGAGCGGGCATGAAACAAGCCGGCACAGGTCTGAAATAATGCCATGGCGATGAGCCACGGGACGTCTTCCCAGCTTGGTGTATGCCAGAAGAACAGCGCCGGAATAAAGGCGATGGGTATCGCCAGAAGATTGCCATAGATGGTGATTTGCACCGGCGTATCGGTCCGGCTCAGCGATTTAATACAGGTATTGGTGGCGGCATAGGTAACCGCGGTGATCAGCACCGCGCTGGCCGCCAGGCTGACATCGATGATCCCTGGACGCAGGATGACCAGTGCGCCGATAAAGCCCACGCCGCAGGCGATCCAGGCCTGTGATCCAGCCTGTTCCTTGAGGAGAAGGACGGCGAGCACAATGGTGATCAGCGGCACCAGAAACAAAAGCGAATAGACCTCGCCGATGGGCATGTTGGCGAGACCAAAAAACACACACACCATGCCGGTATAGCTGAGCGCGGTGCGCAGGATGTAAAGGGGCATGCGGGTCGTTCGCAATGTTCCGCGCATTGCCATCTTCGTGATCCATGGCAGCAGAAACAGCGCGCCGAGCGTACAACGGATGAAGACAAGCTCGAAGGCGGTGAACGAACCCGACAGATGCCGTACGCACGCCGCCGATAAGGCGATCATCATGGACGCGCCGGTCATCCACAGCGCACCCCGGACGGCATCCCGGTTCCAGCTATCGGGAAAATTCATGCCCGGCCTGATTTCGCGCGCGGGTGGGCGTCCTCATAGACCGCGATGAGTTTTTCGGCATCGACTTCGGTGTAGCGCTGGGTAGTGGAAAGCGACGCGTGGCCCAGCAATTCCTGGATGGTCCGTAAATCGCCACCGGCACCCAGCAGATGGGTTGCAAAGCTGTGACGCAGCGCATGGGGAGTCGCGGTGGACGGCAGGCCCAGCAGGGCGCGCAATTTTCGCATCTGACGCTGGACCACGCCGGCATTGAGGCGCCCGCCCCGTGCCCCGAGAAACAGCGGACCGTCCGGCGGCGGCGAAAACGGACAGGTGTCCAGATAATCGGCGATGGCGGCGCAAATGATAGGCAGCACCGGTACGACCCGTTCCTTGTTGCCCTTGCCGGTCACCCGCATGGTGTCGCTGTCCGGCGCCTGCGCGCGGTTCAGGCTCAACGCCTCGTCGATCCGGAGCCCGCAGCCATAGAGCAGTGTAAACAGCGCCACGTCGCGCCTGGCGATCCAGGGCTTCTCCGACAGCGATCCGGCGGCTTCGATCAGGTCCAACGCTTCCGCGGCGGCAATCGGTTTGGGGATGGGCTTTTTCGGGCGCGGCGAGCGAACGGCACTCAATGTGGCGTTTGAGACCAGCCCGGCGCGATCGAGAAACCGGAAAAAGCCACGTAGGGTCGACATGGATCGTGCGTTTGAGCTGTGCGAAATGCCGTCCGCCACCCGGTGCGCCAGAAAGCTGCGGAAATCGGCGGTCGTGAGATCGTTGAGATGGGTCAGGGTCGCGGGAGCGCCGAGATGGTCGCTTAAAAAACGGAGAAAGGCGGCTATATCGCGGGAATAGGCGGCCAGCGTGTTTTCCGACGACCGTTTCTCGTCAGCAATCCAGCGCTGCCAGTTTTCGATGGCTCGACAGGTATCGTCCGCGGCGATGAACTCAATCAGGGGCCGTCGTTCAGCCATCGCCGGACGCAGCGCTGAAGGACAAAGGCGAAGAAGGCCAGGAAATCCGTGCTCTGGGAATCATTGAACGTGTCCGCTTCCTCGGCGCCAAGCACAAGCAGGCCGCGCGGCGCTTTGCGGCCAAAATCCAGCTGCATCTGAGCGGTCGACCGGATCTTGCCGGCGCGCTTGCCGAATATGGCTTTTTCGCCAGCGATGTCCGACCGCAGCACAACCGCATGATCGGCCTCGACCAGACAATCGATGGAGCCCGGCTCCAGCACGATCAGGCCGGTTGCGGCGGCGCCATTGGGCAGGGGCTGGTCGGTTTCGATGCATAGCGAGGCCGCGGCGACATCGAACAGCTCGGGCAGATCGTCGACCACGGCGCGGATCAATTCCTCGAATGACCGGACTTTCAGCAGCGCTTCGATGGCCCGGTGAACCCGACGTTGCACGCGGGCATTGGCTTCGACCGCGTCGATGAGCGCCTGTTCGCGGCGCTTGGATTTGGTAAGCTGATCGCGAAACCGGTCCAGCATGAACATCTGCATGTCCACCACGCCGCTGCCATGATCGAATTCGGGCGGCACCAGCGTGCGAAGCAGGTCCGGCCGGTCGTTGAGAAAGGCCGGGTTGCGCTCAAGGTAGGCTTCCACCGCGTCGGGAGCGATGATGTCGGTGGTCAGGGCCTTGGCGTCGTCGGAAGAGCTACTCATGATTTACGCGTCCAATATGGATTGACCGGTTTTTTCCCAATCCGCCAGGAAGGCGGCGAGGCCGGCATCGGTGAGCGGATGTTTGTAAAGCTGGCGCAGCACGCCGGGCGGCATGGTGGCGACATGGGCGCCCATTTTCGCCGCCGTCACCAGATGGATGGGGTGGCGGATCGAGGCCACCAGGACCTCGGTGGTGAAATTATTGTACTGGCTGTAGATCTGGCAGATGTCGCTGATCAGCTGCATGCCGTCGTGGCTGATATCGTCCAGCCGGCCGACAAAGGGCGAGATAAAAGCCGCCCCTGCCTTGGCGGCGAGGATCGCCTGACCGGCCGAGAAGCACAGGGTGACATTGACCATGGTGCCGTTATCGGCAAGTGCCTTGCAGGTCTTCAGACCATCCGGCGTCAACGGTACTTTCACGGCGATATTCGGCGCCAGTGCGGCGAGTTTCTTGCCTTCAGCCAGCATGGTCTCATGATCCGTGGCCGTGACCTCGGCGCTGACCGGGCCATCGACCAGATCGCAGATCTCAAGCACGACTTCGATAAAGCTGCGCCCGGACTTTGCGACCAGCGATGGGTTGGTCGTCACCCCGTCCACCAGACCGGTGGCGGCGAGATCCCTGATGTCGTCCGTATCGGCGGTATCGACAAAAAATTTCATGGCGTCATGTTGCTCCCCGTACCCCCGTCATCGCAGGATGGGCCTATCCCACGATCGCAGGGTAAAGTCTAGTCCATGGCAACCAGCCGCGCTACCACGAGCCAGCCTGAATTGGTGAACCGCGTCAGCGTCCTGCTGCCGCTGCCGCTATCGGGGGCGTTTGACTATGGCGTGCCCTCCGGCATGACAGTCGCGGTAGGGGACTATGTCATCGTTCCGCTGGGCAATCGTCAGGTAAACGGCGTCGTCTGGGGGGCATCAAAGGATGATGTGGATTCCAAAAAAATCAAGGATATCACCGGCCTGCTGGACGTTCCCCACATGCCTGACGCGTTGCGCCGTTTTGTCGACTGGGTTGCGTCCTATACGCTGACCCTGCCGGGGCAGGTTCTGCGCATGACCATGAGTGTGCCGTCGGCTCTTGATGCGCCGCGCACCATCACGGCCTATCGGGTGGCGCCCGGTGCCCTCACCGACCAGACCGATTCGCGAATCAGGATGACGGCGGCCCGGCGGCGCGTGCTGGACATCCTCACCGATAAGCCGCCCCATCCGGCGGCGAAGATCGCCAAGGATGCCGGGGTCAGCCCGTCCGTGGTCCGGTCCATGGCCGATGCCGGTTTGCTGTCGCCGGTTTCGCTGATCCAGCGCGCCGATCTGCCGGAGCCGGATTGGCGGTCGCCAGGCCCGCGCCTATCGCCCGCCCAGGCGGATGCGGCGGCGGCGCTGGTCGATTCGGTGGAGCGTTCCGCCGCCAAGCCCGAAGACGGCTTTGCGGTGAAGCTGCTCGATGGCGTTACGGGTTCCGGTAAAACCGAGGTCTATTTCGAGGCCGTCGTGGCGGCGCTGGCGGCGGATCGCCAGGTGCTGGTGCTGCTGCCCGAGATCGCGCTCACCGCGCAGTGGCTCAAGCGGTTTTCCGCCCGATTTGGCGCGCCGCCTTTCGAATGGCACTCGGATCTGACCGGCGCTGAACGGCGCTACGGATGGCGGGCCATCGCCGCCGGTGAGGCAAAGGTCGTCGTCGGCGCGCGGTCGGCTTTGTTCCTGCCGTTTCCCGCGCTTGGCCTGATCATCGTCGACGAGGAACATGATTCGTCCTTCAAGCAGGAAGAAGGCGTGATCTACAATGCCCGCGATATGGCCGTGGTGCGCGCCCGGATGGGCGAGTTCCCGGTCATTCTGTCATCGGCGACCCCGTCGCTGGAGACCGTGATCAATACGGAGACCGGCCGTTACGATCGTCTGCAACTGCCCGAACGCCATGCCGGGGCTGCTCTGCCCGCCATCGGCATTGTCGATATGCGCAGCGAGGCCCTCGACCGGCAAAGCTGGGTGTCGCCCACTTTGCAGCAGGCGGTTACCGAGACCCTGGCCGACAATGAGCAGGTGATGCTGTTTCTCAATCGGCGCGGATATGCGCCGTTGACCCTGTGCCGGACCTGCGGCCATCGCCTTGAATGTCCCAACTGTACAGCGTGGCTGGTGGAGCACCGGCTGGAGGGACGGCTCGAGTGCCATCATTGCGGCCTGTCCATTTCACCGCCGGAAACCTGCCCGGAATGCGGCGCGGTGGAATCGTTCGCCGCCTGCGGTCCCGGCGTGGAACGTCTGGCCGAGGAAGTCGCCCTGCGGTTTCCCAATGCGCGGTGCGACATCATGGCGAGCGACACTATCCAAAGTCCGGCGGCGGCGGCGGCGCTGGTGCAGCGCATGCAGGACCGCGCCATCGATATTCTGATCGGCACCCAGATCATGGCCAAGGGTCATCATTTTCCCTATCTGACCCTGGTGGGTGTCATCGATGCCGATCTCGGGCTGGCCGGTGGCGATCTGCGCGCCGCCGAACGCACCTATCAGATCCTGCACCAGGTGGCTGGCCGGGCCGGCCGCGAAGACCGGCCCGGGCGGGTCCTGCTGCAGAGCTACCGGCCCGACCATGCGGTGATGGAAGCGCTGGTCTCGGGCGACCGCGACCGGTTCATGACCGCCGAGGCGGCGGAACGGGAACGCCACCACATGCCGCCCTTTGGCCGTCTCGCCGCGCTGATCGTTTCCGGCCCCGATATGGGTGCCGTCGATGGTACCGCCAGGGCGCTGGCCCGGTCGCGCCCGACCCAGACCGGTCTCCATGTGCTGGGGCCGGCGCCGGCGCCGCTTGCCATCCTGCGCGGCCGGCATCGCCGCCGGCTCCTGGTAAAAGGAACCCGCGATATCAATATGCAGGCCGTCCTGCGCCATTGGCTCGCCCATGTTCGGGTGCCCGGCGGTGTCCGTGTTCAGGTCGATATCGATCCGTATAGCTTTCTTTAGGGTTTCTCCTTCATAGCGGGAGACAGTCTGATCAAAGCAGGGGACCCATATGGCCTCGCAATACCAGATATTCCTCGATGAGATCGCCCGGGAAATCCGGCCGCACCTCACCGAGGGAAAGGTCGCCGATTATATTCCGGCGCTGGCCGCGGTGCCGGCCGACCGCTTTGCCATGGCGGTTTCCACTGTCGATGGCGATGATTGCGGCGTCGGCGATGCCGATGTCCGTTTCTCCGTCCAGAGCATCTCAAAAGTCTTTACCCTGACGCTTGCCCTCCAGGCCATGGGGCGAAAGCTGTGGGACAGGCTGGGGCGGGAACCGTCGGGCGATCCGTTCAATTCGCTTGTTCAGCTCGAACATGAGCATGGCATTCCGCGCAATCCCTATATCAATGCCGGAGCGCTTGTGGTGGTGGATTGTCTGCTGGATCATTATGCCGATCCCAAATCGGCCATTCTCGATTTCGTGCGGGAGATCACCGGCGCCAATGACATCGTATTCGACGCCGAAGTCGCCAAATCCGAAGCCGATTGGGGCTACCGCAACAGGGCTTTGGCGAATTTCGTAAAGAGCTTCGGCAATCTGCATCACGACGTGGATACCGTACTCGACACGTATTTTCATCATTGCGCGCTCGCCATGTCGTGTCGCGAGCTTGCCTTTGCCTTCGAACATCTCGCCGATGGTGGCGTGTCGCGGCGGGTGGGGCGGGAGGTTACCACCGCCCAGCATACCAAGCGGGTCAATTCGCTGATGTTGACGTGCGGTCTCTACGATTCGGTGGGCGATTTCGCCTATCGCGTCGGCATTCCGGCGAAAAGCGGTGTGGGCGGCGGCATTGCGGCGGTGATTCCCGGCAAATTGGCGGTCTGTGTCTATTCACCGGGGCTGGACGAAGGCGGTAATTCCTACGCTGGTACCCGCGCGCTGGAGCTCTTTACCCAGAAAACCGCCATTTCCATTTTTTAGCGTCTGCTCGTTCTGCGCCATTTGACGGTGTCAGCCCTACGATCAGCGCATGGCTCTATTGATCGGCGTCGGGTTGCAAGGAGCCACTGAGTATGTTAGCTAACGGCGCCCTTCCGGGGCTGCGGGTGAACCGGGTAAATACCAACCTAACGCGTTCTCGTTATTCACCCAAAAAATCAACAGGTTAAGACTGATTCTCCGAAGGGGTTTCGAAGGCTAAATCAGTGTCTGCAGCGCAATCAGAAACGTCCGGAATGGCGGGGCGTTATGCCACCGCCTTGTTTGAACTCGCTCTAGAGCGCGACGCGGTCGATTCCGTCGCCGCTGACCTTGCGAAAACCCAATCCATGATCGACGAATCCGCCGATCTGCGGCGCCTGATCCGTAGTCCGCTTTTCTCGCGCGCTCAGCAAAGCGCGGCCATGGATGCGGTACTGGCCGGCGCCGAGATCTCTCAGATCGTCCGCAATTTTGCCGGCGTGGTGGCGGGAAACCGCCGCCTGTTTGCCCTTGAGGGCATGATCTCCGGTTACCGCGAACTCGTCGCGAAACACCGGGGCGAGGTGACGGCCGACGTCGTTTCCGCGACACCGTTGAGCGACTCACAGCGCATCGCCGTGGAGAACGCGCTCAAGCAGGCTGTCGGCACCGACGTTATGGTGAATGCCGAGGTCGATCCCGATCTGATTGGCGGCATGATCGTCAAGGTCGGCTCGCGCATGGTCGATTCGTCGCTGCGAACCAAATTACAAAGATTACAACTCGTTATGAAAGGGGCTGCGTGATGGATATCCACGCCGCGGAAATCTCCTCGATTCTCAAGGAGCAAATTGCGAATTTCGGCAACGATGCCGAAGTCGCCGAAGTGGGCCGTGTCCTGTCGGTGGGTGACGGTATCGCCCGCATATACGGGCTCGATAGCGTCCAGTCGGGCGAGCTGGTCGAATTTCCCGGCGGCATTGTCGGCATGGCGCTCAATCTTGAGACCGATAACGTCGGTGTCGTAATTTTCGGCGACGACCGGACCATCAAGGAAGGCGATACCGTCAAGCGGACGGGCTCCATCGTCGATGTGCCCGCCGGACCGGGGCTTCTCGGCCGGGTGGTGGACGGTCTCGGCAATCCTATCGACGGCAAGGGCCCCATCGAAGGGGCGGAACGTAATCGGGTGGACGTGAAAGCGCCGGGCATTATTCCCCGGCAGTCGGTTTCCGAGCCCATGCAGACCGGCCTCAAGGCAATCGACAGTTTGATCCCGGTGGGTCGGGGGCAGCGTGAACTGATCATCGGCGATCGCCAGACCGGCAAGACCGCCGTCGCCATTGATACCATCCTGAACCAGAAATCGGCCCACGCAGGCGATGACGACAGCAAAAAGCTGTTCTGCGTCTATGTGGCCATAGGCCAGAAGCGCTCGACGGTCGCTCAGATCGTCAAGACGCTCGAAGATTACGGCGCCATGGAATATACCATCGTCGTCGCGGCGACGGCCTCCGAGCCGGCGCCCATGCAGTACCTGGCACCCTATGCCGGCTGCACCATGGGTGAATGGTTCCGGGACAACGGAAAGCACGCCCTGATCATCTATGACGATCTGTCCAAACAGGCGGTTGCGTATCGGCAAATGTCGTTGTTGCTGCGTCGTCCGCCGGGACGCGAAGCCTATCCCGGTGATGTGTTCTATCTCCATTCCCGTCTGCTGGAGCGCGCTGCGAAAATGGGCGACGATCATGGCGGCGGGTCGCTGACCGCCTTGCCGATCATTGAAACCCAGGCCGGTGACGTGTCGGCCTATATTCCGACCAACGTGATCTCCATCACCGACGGCCAGATCTTCCTGGAGACTGACCTGTTCTATTCCGGCATCCGGCCGGCGGTGAATGTTGGTCTTTCGGTTAGCCGCGTTGGTTCCGCGGCCCAGATCAAGGCCATGAAGCAGGTCGCCGGGTCGATCAAGCTGGAACTGGCGCAGTATCGTGAGATGGCCGCGTTTGCCCAGTTTGCGTCTGATCTTGATGCCGGTACGCAACGTCTTCTAAATCGGGGTGCGCGATTGACCGAGTTGCTGAAGCAGGGGCAGTTCTCGCCCATGCCGGTTGAAGAACAGGTGGTTTCCATATTTGCCGGTGTGAACGGGTATCTCGATCCGCTGCCGGTGGATGCCATTGGACGGTTCGAATCAGGCATGCTCGATGATGTGCGGGCCAATCACGCGGATATCCTCAAGGATATCCGGGAGACCCAGGCCCTTTCCGGCGACACCGAAGGCAAGTTGAAGTCGGCGCTGGAGACTTACGCCAAGAATTTCGTCGCCGACTGAGTGATGATGACCAACGCATCCATAAAAAGGGCAGGGACGTGCGATGCCTAACCTCAAGGACCTGAGGATCCGCATCAATAGTGTCAAGTCGACACAAAAGATCACCTCCGCCATGAAAATGGTGGCGGCGGCCAAGCTGCGTCGTGCTCAGGAGCAGGCTGAGGCCGCCCGGCCCTATTCCGAGCGCATGGAACGGATGCTGAAGTCGCTCGCCGAGGGCCTTCCGTCGGGAGCAGGCGGGCCTGCGCTGCTCGCGGGGACAGGTAAGGACGATGTCCATCTGCTGGTGGTAATGACCTCTGACCGCGGACTGTGCGGCGGTTTCAACACCACGATTGTACGTGAAGCGCGTTCTGTCATCAAAAAGCTTCAGAACGACGGCAAGACCGTCAAGATCCTGTGCGTCGGCCGTAAGGGCCGGGACAATCTGCGCCGCGACCATGCAAGCCTGATCGTTGAGTCCTTCGTGGATATTGGCCGTCGCTCCCTTGGTTTTGCCGATGCAGAACAGATTTCTGCCCGCATCATCGAGATGTTCGGCGCCGGTGAATTCGATGTTTGCACGGTGGTTTATAATCATTTCCGGTCTGTGATCAGTCAGATCGTGACCACCCAACAGCTCATTCCATTCTCTGCCGACGTCGGTGATGGCAATGACCAAAGCGCCGAGGCCGACACTGGGGATCAGCGTGCGGTTTATGAATTTGAACCGGACGAGCAGGAAATTCTCGAAGTCCTGTTACCGCGGAATCTCGCGGTGCAGATATTTCATTCCCTGCTGGAAAACGCGGCGTCCGAGCATGGCGCGCGGATGACGGCGATGGATAGCGCGACCCGCAATGCGGGCGATATGATCGACGATTTGACGATGACCTATAACCGGACGCGTCAGGCGTTCATCACCAAGGAACTTATTGAGATTATTTCCGGCGCCGAAGCACTGTAACGGCGCGACAGGAAGAAGTGAGGACGGATCATGGCGGAAGAAACCAATAATGTCGGCAAGATAACCCAGGTCATGGGGGCGGTCGTCGATGTGCAGTTCGAGGATGATCTGCCTGAGATTTTGAACGCGCTTCACTGCAAGCGGGACGATGGTGTGCTGGTGCTTGAAGTGGCACAGCATCTCGGTGAATCAACGGTCCGCACCATCGCTATGGATGCCACTGAGGGTCTGGTCCGCGGCCAGGAAGTGATGGATACCGGCGAGCCTATCACTGTTCCGGTTGGTCCCGAGACATTGGGACGGATCATGAATGTCATCGGCGAGCCGGTCGACGAGCGCGGTCCAGTCAACACCGCGAAACGACTGCCCATCCATCGTGCCGCACCGGAATTCGTCGAACAATCAACCGAGACCGAAATGCTGGTCACCGGTATTAAGGTCGTCGATCTGCTGGCGCCATACGCCAGAGGCGGCAAGGTCGGTCTGTTCGGCGGTGCCGGTGTCGGCAAGACCGTGCTGATCATGGAATTGATCAACAATATTGCGAAGGCTCATGGCGGTTACTCGGTGTTTGCCGGGGTTGGCGAACGAACCCGTGAAGGCAACGATCTCTATCACGAGATGATCGAATCCGGGGTTATCAATCTCGAAGGAGAATCCAAGGCCGCCCTGGTATATGGCCAGATGAACGAGCCGCCGGGCGCTCGCGCCCGGGTGGGCCTGACCGGTCTGACCCTGGCCGAGTATTTCCGTGACGAGGAAGGCCAGGACGTGCTGCTCTTTGTCGACAACATTTTCCGGTTTACACAGGCTGGTTCGGAAGTGTCCGCCCTGCTGGGCCGTATTCCCTCGGCGGTGGGCTATCAGCCGACGCTGGCCACCGATATGGGCACCCTGCAGGAACGCATTACCACCACCAACAAGGGCTCCATCACGTCGGTGCAGGCCATTTACGTCCCGGCCGATGATCTGACCGATCCGGCGCCAGCGACATCGTTCGCCCATCTGGATGCCACCACGGTGCTGTCGCGTCAGATTGCCGAACTCGGCATCTACCCGGCGGTGGATCCGCTGGATTCTACCTCGCGTATTCTCGATCCGCGGGTTCTGGGTGACGAACATTACGAGGTTGCCCGGAGCGTTCAGGAAGTATTGCAGAAATATAAGAGCCTGCAGGACATCATCGCCATTCTGGGCATGGACGAGCTTTCCGAAGACGATAAGCTGGTGGTTGCGCGGGCCCGCAAGATCCAGCGTTTCCTGTCACAGCCTTTCCATGTGGCCGAAATCTTCACCGGCTTCCCCGGCGTGCTGGTCGGCCTCGAAGAGACGATCCGAGGGTTCAAGGGCATTGTTGCCGGCGAATATGACGATCTGCCGGAGGCCGCGTTCTACATGGTCGGCACCATCGATGATGTGATGGAAAAAGCG
Source organism: Rhodospirillaceae bacterium (assembly GCA_018660305.1). The sequence continues at coordinate 19,200 of JABJKO010000098.1, read as the reverse complement.
AAGAAGATGGCGGCGGAAGCGGCATAAGCCGGTTTTCGCCTCATCGATCCCAAGGATTTGAGCCATGGCCGATACTGTCGAGTTTGAGTTGGTCGCGCCGGAACGGCTGCTGGTTTCCGCACCCGTCGCCATGGTGGTGGTTCCCGGAGCCGAGGGCGATTTTGGTGTCCTGCCGGGGCATGCGCCGTTTATTTCCCCGGTTCGGACGGGGGTCATCGACGTCTATGAAGACTCACCGGACAATATCGGCCGGCGTATTTTCGTGTCCGGCGGATTTGCCGAAGTCACCCCAGAGCGCTGCACGGTTCTGGCTGACGAGGCTGTCGCTCTGGAAGGGGCCGACAGATCATCCGCCGGCGACAGGCTTAAGGACGCGCAGGAGGTGCTGCAGGGCGCCGATAGTGAAGAGGACCGGGGTGCCGCGGAAGCGGAGATTGCCGTTGCCGAAGCGCTTTTGGCGGCCATCGACGCCAATAGCTGACCCTGAATTAGGGCTCTAGAGCCCTATACTTCTAAAATTAGGGCTCTAGGCCGATAACCGGCCCGAGGCAGTCTGGGCAGGCGCGTTGTCGGAAAGAACGCGGCTCGAATCGAAATGCAAGGTCGCCGTTGTTCCTCTTCCCAACTCACTGGCTATTTCCAACCTGCCATCATGGAGCAGCATCATACTGGCAACCAGAGCGAGCCCAAGCCCAAGACCTTCTTCTTGACGGGTCAATGATCCGTCGGCCTGGCTGAACGGCTCCAGCATGGTCTCAAACTGATCCTCGGCGATACCGATGCCGGTGTCGCTAATGGCAATTTCGAGACCCCTGTCATCGCCGAGAGAGGCCTTCAAGGTCACGGAACCACCCGCCGGCGTAAATTTAACGGCGTTGCTGAGCAGGTTCATCAGCATCTGTTTGACCATCCGCGCATCTGCTCTGATACCGAAAAGGCCCGGAGAGATATCCGTGGTAAGAGCGATTTTCGCGGTGACGGCTCTCTTCGACATCAGCCGCAGACAATTCTCGATGGTTTGGCGAAGATCGACATCGCTTTCGGCTGGGAGACGCTCTCCCGTTTCGATACGGGACAGATCGAGAATATCGTTGATGATACCAAGAAGATGCAGGCCGCTGCTGTGGATTTCCTCAATATATTCCTTGACCTTCGGCGATCCTATGGGGCCGAACGTATCGGTTACCAGGGATTCCGAAAACCCGACAATCGCGTTGAGTGGGGTCTTCAATTCGTGGCTCATATTGGCCAGAAATTCGGTTTTCGTCCGGTTGGCGATTTCGGCTTTTTCCTTGGCCAGCTTCATCGCTTCCGCGGCTTGCGTCTGCCTTTGTAGATCCGCAACAAACATGTCGCGCTGCGCATCGAGCACATCCCGGACACTGATCAGACCGGCCAGTTCGCCATCGCGCATTACCGGTAGATGGCGAATGGTATGCTCGCTCATGAGGCTGAGAACGTCTTCGAGATCGGTCTCAGGCGTACAGGTCACCAGGGACGTGGTCATCAGGGCGCTAGCCGGTTGGTCTATGCTGGCGCCGCTGTCCTGTGAGACCAGACGGATGATGTCCCGCTCCGACAGTATGCCGGCCAATGCGCCAGCATCGTCGACCATCATCACCGTGCCGATGCGCTCCTTGGCCATGACCTTGGAGACGGTAAGGACGGGCAAATGGCAGGACATCGTAATAATACGATCGCCCTTTTTATCGAGTATCTGCTGAACCTGCATTTTCGGGGTCTTACCGTGCAATACCGTGTGGCGTGCGGAGAATTTCAATTCGCGAGAACTTCTACATAATGCGTACACCAATGGTATAAATTTCGATAATATCGGCGATCCTAATGGTTGAGTCGTCCTGCATCCTGGTCCGTCCTCCGTCTGTCCCGCTCCCTTTATTCGCCGTTCCCCTAATTCACCGCTGCCGATGGTGGATCCATGGCAATTGGTCGATAAATCGATCTGGAAGTTGGCATTCAGGCGGTGATTCGCGCATCATCTGCCATTAATTGCAGGATGGGGGCCGGGCCGGTTCCCGAAAAGATTTTCGGTGAAGAAGAAAGGGTGGGTATTGGGATGGTTCGGCACGGGATCGGATTTGCCGTTTATTTGGGACTTTTTTTGGTCGCGCTGCCGGTTGATGCCTTCGCACAGGCCAAACCGGCCTTAAGCGGTGGCGACACGGCCTGGATTATTGTGGCGACGGCGCTGGTTCTGTTCATGACCATGCCGGGTCTCGCGCTGTTTTATGGGGGGCTGGTGCGGGCGCGGAATGTTCTGTCGGTTCTGATGCATTGCGCGGTGATTTGTTGTGTGGCCTCGATCCTCTGGCTGGTCATTGGCTACAGCCTGGCGTTCGGCGATGGCGGCAGTTTGAACGCCTATATCGGCGGTTTGGACAAGGCGTTCCTGGCCGGTATTGGCACCGACACGATGAGCGGCACCATTCCTGAAATTGTCTTTTTCATGTTTCAGATGACTTTCGCCATTATCACGCCGGCGCTGATTGTCGGCGCCTATCCCGAGCGCATTACCTTCCCCGGGATGGTCCTGTTCAGCTCGTTCTGGCTGCTTTTGGTCTATGCGCCGGTGTGCCACTGGATCTGGGGCGGCGGCTGGCTCGCCGAACTTGGCATCATGGATTTTGCTGGCGGGCTTGTCGTTCATCTGACCGCTGGAGTGTCGGCGCTGGTGATCGCCATTATGCTCGGCGGCCGGCGCGGGTTCCCGCGTGAGATCGTACCGCCGCACAATCCCGGCATGGTTTTGATCGGCGCCTGCATGTTGTGGGTCGGCTGGTTCGGGTTCAATGGCGGTAGCGCCCTGGCCGCCGATGGCTCCGCCGGTATGGCCATCGCGGTTACCCATATTTGCGCCGCCACCGCGTCGCTCACCTGGATGGCGATCGAGTGGAAACAGCACGGAAAACCCAGCCTGGTTGGTTTCGTTACCGGCACCATTGCCGGGCTGGCGACCATCACGCCGGCATCGGGTTTTGTCGGGCCCATCGGCGCGCTGATCCTCGGTGTGGTCGCGGGCTTCATCTGTTATGTGATGGTTCAAATTATCAAACAGCGTTTCAAGATCGATGATTCCCTTGATGTCTTCGCGGTTCACGGGGTGGGCGGTCTGACCGGTACGCTGCTTGTCGCCCTTCTCGCCCTGCCGGGCCTGGGAGGTCTGGGATTGGCCGAGGGTGTCGGCGCCGGCCATCAGCTCGGCATACAGGCGCTCGGGTCGCTCGCCGTCGCTGCCTGGGCAGCCATTGTCAGTGTCATCATCATCTGGGGTGTGCGCGCCATGACTCCCATACGGGTGAGCGAGGACGATGAGACCGAAGGGCTCGACATCACCACCCATGGCGAACGGGGCTATAATTTCTGATCGCGCTATTGGCGCAAGGAGAGACGACGATGAAGCTCATTATGGCAGTCATCAAGCCTTCCAAGCTGGACGAAGTACGTGAATCCCTGTCATCGCTCGGTGTCACGGGCATGACCGTAAGCGAGGTAAAGGGGTTCGGCCGTCAGGGCGGTCATACCGAAATCTATCGCGGCGCGGAATACGAGATTCACTTTGTTCCCAAAATCAAGATCGAGGTCGCCGTCACCGATGACATCGCGGAAAGAGCGATCGGTGCGATCCGCGAAAATGCCAACACCGACAAGATCGGCGACGGCAAGATTTTCGTTTTCGATATCAGCCAGGCGATCCGTATCCGAACCGGAGAGACCGATGGGGATGCCCTTTAGCGTCTGCCCGGGCTCCGATGCCGGGCATGTTGACAGGGCCTATCCATACCTCAAATGATGTGGGTCCTGTGACCTCCGGGAGGCTCCCCATGGCAGGCTGGACGCTTGACGACATTCCCTGGCAGGAGATCGACCGGTCGGCGGTAACGCCCGACATGGTGTCGCTGGTCAAGGCGGCAAGCATGGTCGAGGCCAACGCAGCGGATTACCGGGACTATCTTTGCAACGTCTTCGCCGACGATCCGCGGGTCTGCCGGGCTATCGAAGGATGGGCCGTGGAGGAGGAACAGCATGGCGCGGCGCTTGCACGCTGGGCGTCACTGGTTGATCCCGCCTTTGATTTCGACAAATCATTCAGAAATTTTCTCGACGGATATCGTATTCCCGTGGACGCCACAGCTTCCGTCCGCGGGTCTCGATGTGGTGAATTGATTGCCCGGTGCATGGTCGAAACCGGCACGAACTCTTTCTATTCCGCCCTTGCGCAGGCGACCAGGGAACCTGTCCTGGCCAGCATCTGCCGTCATATCGCCGATGACGAGCTGGCGCATTTCAATCTGTTCCACCGCCATATGAACCGCTATCTCGAGATCGAGCCCCTGGGTATGTTTGCGCGGCTCAGAATAGCTTTTGGGCGCATTGCCGAGACCGATGACGACGAATTATCCTATGCCTACTACGCGGCGAATGGTGCCGGTGAACCCTACCATCGCCGCCTGCACGGCAGCTTGTATCACCGGGCGGCACTTGCCCCTTACACGCCGGCGATCGTTGGCGGTGCGGTGCGCATGCTGCTATCGACCCTAAACATTCGAGCGGACGGTGTGCTGGGCAATTGTGCCGCTTTTGTCAGCTATGTGCTGATGGTGATCCACCGGCAGCGGCTTGCCGTGACGGTTTCGATTTACGGGTGGTCGCGCAGCGCGTCGCGCAAAGGCGTAAACTCGGAGACTGCCGCTTCGTAGAGCACCCGTTTGAATGGTACGATGAGACCCGGTAATTCTTCCAGCTCAGCCCAGCGCCAGGAGCGGAATTCAGGAGAGTCCGTATCCAGATTGATGTCGGCATCACTCCCCGTAAACCGGAAGGCGAGCATTTTTACACGCTGTCCCCGATAGCGTCCGCGCCAGATCTTGTTCGCTGCCTGCCCGGGGAAGTCATAGTTTATCCAATCGCCGACCTCGGCCATCGGGGTTGCGGCTGATGTTCCAATTTCTTCCGTGAGTTCCCGCAGGGCGGCTATGGGGGCGGTTTCGCCGTCGTCGATTCCACCCTGGGGAAGTTGCCAGGCGGCTTCCGACATATCGTTTCGCTCAGCGACCAGCACACGGCCTTTAGGGTCAAAGAGCGCGATGGCGACGCAGGGCCGGTATTGATCGCCGCTCTTCGACACGGAGTGCTTACCGCCTTTTTGCCAGTGCGGACACCGGTGCCAGCACCAGCCCGCGCTTGTTAAGTGTTTTTGCCCAGTTGGCAACGCGCTCCAGCGTTACCGGATAGACAAATCCCATGACTGTGATCTCGCCCAGCCTGGTGGCCAGCCTTTCCGCCTCTACCAATTGGGCGTCGATGGCGGTTCGCGACGCCCGTCTGTCTATGTAAAGCCCATTGGGCACAAACGGTACGCGATTGGCGCTGGCAATTTCACCGGCGAGGGCGCGCGACAGCACATTGCTTTCGAGATACATCAGGCCGCGCAGCTTGAGATTGCGGAAAAATGACCGCATGTGCGGTGTGGAATTTGTAAAACGCGATCCCATGAAATCGGTAATACCCACATAGCCAACGGCGCGGCCCAAAATCCATTCCAGCCGTTGGGTGTTTTGAGTGTTGGTGAGCGAGGTCAGAAGAGCCTGGGGTCCTGGGTCGTTCTGGGGAAAATTGTCCGGCTCCATGGGCACCATTAGCAGGGCTTCGTGTCCGGCGGCCCGGGCGTCCGCGATCCAGTTGTGAAGTCCGTCCGCATAAGGTGAGAAGGCGAGGCTGATCGCGCCCGGCAAGGCCTGAATGGCGGTTTTGGTGGCCGCGGCGCTGCTGCCCAGCCCGTACAGGACAACAGCGATCTTGGGGCGCTTGCCATCGCCAGTAAATGGACGGCCATAGACACGCCAGGCTTCCCGTCCGTCCCGTCCGACGATGGGCAGGGGGCCTGTCTTTGTGTCTTCGATAAGCGCTGGATCCGGGGCCCGAGGTAATGGGGCGCTTGGCGGCGGGCGCGGCAATTTGGGCATCAACGGCGCCAGGGGAGATGCCATAGCCGGGTCATCCCGCACAACCGCAGAAGGTTTCTTCTCCGCGACCGGGTCCTTTGCTACCGCCGCCTTCGGCATCGGGGCCTTTTGTATCGCCTCCTTTGCTACCGGATCCTTCGGCATGGGCGTTTCCGGCGGGGCTGGGGCCGCAGCCGGTTGTTGCGGCTGCGCGGCCGGCTTATGGGTCTCGGTGGGATTTTGTACCGGAAGGGCAGGGGCGGGCAGTGGCTTATGCTCGGCGCTTTGCGGCGGTTGGGCGGGGGCCGGTTCAGCCGGGGCCGGGCCGGGTTTGGGCAGATCCTTGCCGTCTGTGTCGCCAGCCTTCGGCATCGAAGCCGGCGCCGCCATTTTCGGAGTTTCGGTGGGGCCGAACTCTAATTTTGCGCTGGGCGCGGCAGCTATTTCCGGCGGTGGCGCCATCAGGGTCAGCCACAGGACCGACCCCGAAATTGCCGCGAGGAGACCGACCAGAAGCAGGGCCGGCAACCGCGCCGAACGTAGGATCGAGCCGCGCGGATTGTCGTTTGCCACCCTGTCAACCGCCCCGTCTGTCTGCAAGGAACACGGGGCGCCTCCGGACCTCTAGTGGCTCACACGGACGTTATAGAGAGAAATGCCGCGGATCATATCCAGCGCCCTTGCAAGCTGGTAATCGAACGGCTTCTCCGGTGTAGCGGATTTCTTCGACGTTTTGGCGGAAGGCTTGTCCTTGTCCTCCGGCTTCGCGCCTTTCTTATTTTTCTCCTCGCCGGGATTGCGAAGCGCGCCGCGGAGATCCGCTTCGCGGCGGCGCACACCTGGCTCCACTGTCTGAAGCTTCGCCTGCTTTACCTCGATATCCGGATCAATTCCCTTGGCCTGGATGGATCGCCCCGACGGCGTGTAATAGCGCGCCGTGGTGAGGCGGATGGCGCCATGACCCGACAGGGGAATGATCGTCTGGACCGAGCCCTTGCCGAACGACCGCGTTCCCAGAATCACGGCTCGTCGATGATCCTGCAGCGCACCGGCGACAATTTCCGAGGCCGAGGCGGACCCGCCATTGATCAGGACGACGACCGGCAGTTTGGCGGCGAGGTCGCCTTTTTTCGCATTGAAACGCTGGGCGTCGCCGGCCCGGCGCGACCGGGTGGAGACGATTTCGCCCTGATCGAGAAACGCGTCGGAAATCTTGATTGCCTGGTCCAGAAGCCCGCCCGGATTATTGCGGAGGTCGAGGACCACGCCCTTGAGCTCGCTGCCCAGCTTTTCCTTTATCTTCTTCATGGCCCGTTCCAGACCGTCATCGGACTGCTCGCTGAACGATGTGATTCGCACGTAACCGATTTTGCCTTCGGTGCGCCACCGTACCGAGCGGATCTTGATGACCGCGCGGGTGATGGTGACGTCGAAGGGCTCGCGGCCTTCGCGGCGGATGGAGATCTTGATTTCCGAATTGATCTTGCCGCGCATTTTTTCGACGGCTTCGGCGAGCGTCAGGCCCTGGACTGATTCGGCGTCGAGGTGAGTGATGTAGTCACCCGGCTTCAGACCGGCGCGGAAGGCCGGCGTGTCGTCGATGGGCGACACCACTTTGACATAACCGTTTTCCATGGTGACTTCGATGCCGAGCCCACCGAATTCGCCCCGAGTCTGTACCTGCATGTCCTTGAAGCTCTTGGGGCTCATATAGCTGGAGTGAGGATCCAGCGAGGTCAGCATGCCGTTGATCGCCGCTTCGATGAGTTTCTCATCGCCGACTTTTTTGACATAGTCGGCACGCACCCGCTCGAACACATCACCGAACAGATCGAGCTGCCGGTATGTTTCGGATGTATTCGATTGAGCCTGACCCGTCGCAGGGATCGTCATGAGAACAAGGGCGGCGGCTGCCGCAAAAAGACGTCTCGACATTATCCATTCACCTTAGGTTTTCCCGCCGCAAGCCACGGCAAAGGGTTGATGGGCTGGCCATTCCGGCGCAGCTCGACGTAAAGATCGGATTTGGCGCCTTGAGACGCCGTCATCATGCCAACCGGCTCACCTGCCAGAACAGTCTCGCCAACGTCGGTGTCGATACGCGCCAACCCGGCAAGAAGCAAATGATATTTGGCTTGATATTCTATTATCAAGAGGTTGCCTAATCCCCGAAAAGGGCCGGCAAAAACGATTCGGCCGTTCCGAGGCGCAACAACGGTGCTGCCGGGACGGGTCCGAATGGAGATTCCCCTGGTATTTTTCCCAGTTTTGCTGGGTTCACCGAATCTCCGGAAAACTCGGCCAAGAACCGGCATGCCGCCCGAGACCAGGGCCGGGCGGACAATTAATTCGGTGGCCGAGGGCGAAATTCGCATGTCATTCGCCTTATCGGCGGGTGCCGGGCGCTTCGCCGCCTGTTTTCGACGCTTCGATTGCTTCGCCAGACGGGCCACCAGATCCTTCAGATCGCGTGCCTCGCGGCCCAGTTGGGCGGCCCGAATCCGGGCCTTGGACTGCTCTGTTCGGACCTTTTGTGCCAACGCCGCCTTGCGGGTGACCAGGAAGCGCAAATCCTCCTGCTGCCCCGTGAGCGCGGTAAATTCGGTGCTGATCTTATCCCGTGCCGCCGTCACCGCGCCGGTGAGCTCCGCCAGACCCTTGAGGTCGTCGCGCAGGGCCTTTCCCGCGGCATCGACCGCCGGTACCGTCCGGCGCAACAGCAACGCGCTGCGGACCGTGTCCACCGGTTCCATGGGCAAGGCGATGAGAGCGACCGGCGGGTGCATCGCGATACGCTGCAGCGCGGCCAACATGCCTGATAGCTGTTTACGGCGCGATTTTAAGGTGGCTACGGCCTTTTTCCGGTCGGCTTCCAGGACAAGCAGACGATCTTCGAGTTTGAGGATAGTGAGTTCGTGTTCCTGTGTCCGTGCCGCGATGGCGATGGAGCGGCGCTGGAGTTTTTTGAGATCCGTTTCCGCCTCGATGGCCCGGCGGGTGAGATCGCGTTCCTGTTGTCTCACCTGGTCCAGGCTTTGTTCGACGTTTTCAAGTGATCGGCCGGGATCGGCGGCAAACGCGGCCGGATTTGCCGCGACCGCCGAAGCGGCGATAACGGTCATATAAAAGAGTCGTTTAAGCGGAGGCCGGGACAGAGTCACGCGATGTACCGTCGTTAGCGTTCGTGGGAGAGGCTAGAAGCGAGTTTCCGGTCATGTGAGAGGATTTCGGCAATCCTATCAACTGGAGCAGCGTGGGCGCGACGTCTGATAGCCGGCCGTTTTCGAGTGTGTCCATGCCAGCCGGTCCATTGACGAGAATCGCCGGCACCACGTTCACCGTGTGAGACGTAAAGGGCGCGCCGGTGTCCGGGTCGGTCATTGTCTCGGCATTGCCATGATCGGCGGTGATCAGCAGCGAGCCGCCGGCCTTTACCACGGCCTCCTCCAGCCGCCCGAGACATTGATCGACGGTGGCGATGGCTTTCATGGCGGCGTCGAGCATGCCTGTATGGCCCACCATGTCCGGATTGGCATAGTTGACGAAGATAAAATCGTAGGCGCCGGAAACGATGGCGGCGACCAGCTTGTCGGTCACTTCGGCTGCCGACATCTCCGGTTGCAGATCGTAGGTGGTGACTTTCGGCGAGGGGACCAGGATGCGGTCTTCGCCGGGAAATGGCGTCTCTACCCCGCCATTGAAGAAGAACGTGACATGAGCGTATTTCTCGGTCTCCGCGATGCGCAACTGCTTGAGCCCGGCCTCGGCCACTAAATCACCCATAATCGCCGCCAAAGGTATGGGGGGAAATAGCGTCGACATCAGGGCGCCCAGCGTTTCCGAATATTCCACCAGACCGGTGGCGCAGGCGAAAGCGACCGGTTCGTCCCGGGGGAACCCGTCAAAGTCGTCGCTCAGCAGCGCCGTAAGAATCTCCCGCGCCCGGTCGGCGCGGAAATTGCCCATCAGGAGTCCATCGCCGTCCTTCATGCCGGCATAATCACCAATGATGGTGGGCAGCACGAATTCATCGCCAGTGTCGTTTTCATAGCTTGCCGTGATGGCGCTCATGGCGTCGTCGGCCGGTTCGCCCTGGGCGGAAACCAGTGCGTTGTAGGCCTGCCCCACCCGGTCCCATCTTTGGTCCCTGTCCATGGCATAGAAGCGCCCGGTGACGGTGGCGATGCGGGTGTTCTTTGTCGTGGCCAGCGCGGCCTGGAATTCTTTCATGAAGCCGTCGGCGCTGCGGGGCGGGGTGTCGCGCCCATCGAGAAACGCATGGATGGCAACCGGTATTCCGGCCTCGTCCAGCGCCTTCGCCAGTGCCGCTACCTGACCCTGGTGCGAATGAACGCCACCCGGCGAAATCAGCGCCATCAGATGGCAGGTACCGCCGCTGCCCTTCAGGGTATCTATCAGGCCCACCAATGCCGGATTGGCGCCCAGCGTGCCGTCTTCCATGGCCGCGTCGACCCGGCGAATATCCTGGTCGACGACCCGGCCCGCCCCGAGATTGAGGTGACCCACTTCGGAATTGCCCATCTGGCCGGCAGGGAGTCCCACATCGATCCCCGATGTCTTGAGCCGGCTGTTGGGATATTGTGCCAGGAGACGGTCATAGACCGGGGTTTCCGCCAGGGCGATGGCATTATCGGTTTTATTGTCGCTCCACCCCCAACCGTCGAGGACGCATAGCACGACGGGGCGTCGGGCGGGTTGAAAGGCCATAATCGTCACCAAATGGTCTTGTTTTTCCTGTTGGGACGCGGCGTCGGAATTTCAGCTGCACCCCGATAGACAGGAATATAAGGCAATTCGCAGCTTTGTGGGTCAAATCTTACGATTTTCCTATCACAGGGGCGAAAATTTGTGGGTTCTTTCTAGGAAGACCCGGTCAATCGCGATGATAGGGGTGCCCGGCCAGGATTTGCTGCGCCCGGTAGATCTGTTCGAACAACATGCCCCGCACCAGTAAATGCGGCCAGGTCATGGATCCGAACGAAATGGTTTGCGCCGCCCGGTCCAGGACGCTCTTCGCCAGCCCGTCGGCGCCGCCGATGACAAAGGCCAGCTCGGCAAGCCCGTCATCCCGCCAGGATCCGAGACGCCGCGCGAAATCGCGGCTGGCCAGTGCCTTACCATGTTCGTCCAGGGCAACAACGGTCGCGCCGGGCGGGCAGGCGGCCAGCAACAGTGCCCCCTCGCGTTCCCGTAACGCCGAAGACGGCAGCTTCTTCTTTTCCTCGACTTCCCGTAACTCGACAGGCCAGTTGATGCGCGACTGAAAATGCTCGGCAAGGGTCCGTTCCGGCCCGGCCTTTATTCGGCCCACGGCGATGACGGTAATCCGCATTTGTTCCGGTCAGGGTGTCTGGTTGGCGTCCTCGAAATCAGGTTCCCACATTTTTTCCAGATTGTAGAACTCCCTGACTTCGGGCCGAAACAGATGGATGATGATATCGCCGGCATCGATCAACACCCAGTCACCCTGCCGGATACCTTCGGGCCGGACGCCGATCACCCCTTTCTCCTTGAGGGCCTGAACAAGGGTCTCGGCGAGCGCGATGACCTGGCGCGTGGAGCGCCCGCTCGCGATCATCATATAGTCCGCAATGCTGGATTTGCCCTTGAGGCCGATGGAGACCACCTCTTCGGCCTGGTGGTCGTCTAGAATTTTCTCGATGAACGCTTTCAGCGCATCGGGATCTACGGGTGTGGGTCGGTCGGTTTTCGGACCGTTATTCTGGGTCAACAGATCACCATGAGTGTGTTACGTCGCGCTCCTGTCGGAACGCGGCTGATTGGCACGTATGTCGGATGCCGAAGCCGGATGCAGCGGTGTATGGAAGAAAGCCCACGCGGGTGGCGTACAATCAGCCAATCTTTGCGCATTCCTGTTTGCGTATCGGCTCGACGCAAAAACGTTGGCGGCCTGTCCAGCCAACGCCGTTGTAGAATAAGGCGCGCGGTCGAAAATCGCAATGGGGACGGAGGAAAACAACGTCCGCCAGCTCTTCCAACGGGGAAACTGAACCAGATTGTCGGCGCCCATGATCCAGACGAATTGCTTGTCCGGAAAACAATCATTCAGGGCGGCAATGGTATCGGCCGTATAGCGCGTGCCGAGCCGCTGCTCCACATCCGTCACAATAATCCGCCGGTCGTTTACGATGGCGTCGGCGGCTGCCATCCGGTCGCCCAACGGCGCCATGTCCGCGCTGGATTTAAGCGGGTTTTGCGGCGAGACCAGCCACCAGACGGCATCAAGCGCGAGCGCCTTGATGGCATATCGGCTGATATGAAGATGACCCTGATGCGCCGGGTTGAAAGACCCGCCCAGCAGACCGATACGCCTTCCTCCCGCGGCCAGGCCGCGGCGGATATTGGTGCGGGTCATGATCGATTGTGTGGTCAGGGCCGGACCTGCCCGTCGCCGCGCACCACATATTTGAAGGTGGTGAGTTGCTCCACCCCCACGGGTCCGCGGGCATGCAGCCGGCCGGTGGAAATGCCGATTTCGGCCCCCATGCCGAATTCACCGCCATCGGCGAACTGGGTCGAGGCGTTATGGAGCACGATGGCCGAATCCACCTTTTGCAGGAAGCTTTCGGCGGCCGCGGCATCGCCGGTGACGATGGAATCCGTATGGTGCGAGCCGTGGCGGTTGATGTGATCGATGGCCGCGTCCAGGCCGTCCACCTGTTTTACCGAAATGATGGCGTCGAGATATTCGGTGTCCCAATCGGCCTCGCTTGCAATCATGACTCGTGAATCGAGCGCCTGTGTCGCCGCATCGCCGCGAATTTCACAACCCGCTTGCGCCAGATCCTCGATGATTTTCGGCAGAACGTCCGGCGCGATTTTACTGTCTATCAGCAGGCTTTCCGCCGCGCCGCAGATGCCGGTCCGGCGCATCTTCGCGTTGTGGATGACGGACACCGCCATATCGGGGTCGGCGTTGCGATCCACAAAGACGTGACAATTGCCGTCGAGATGCGCGATTACCGGGATCCGGCTTTCCTTCTGAACCCGTTCGATCAGCGACTTGCCGCCGCGCGGCACGATGATGTCGATGTAATCGACCATGGTCAGCATCTCGCCGACGGCGGCGCGGTCGATGGTCGGCACGAGCTGAATGGCGCCCGATGGCAGATTGGCGCCGCGAAGACCTTCCTGAAGGCAGTCCATGATGGCGGAGGAGGAATGAAAACTCTCCGAGCCGCCGCGCAGGAGGGCGGCATTGCCGGATTTGAGACACAGCGCACCTGCATCGGCGGTCACGTTGGGGCGCGATTCATAGATGATTCCGATAACGCCCAGCGGCACCCGGACGCGCTGAATATGAAGTCCGTTGGGGCGTGGCATTTCCGCCAGTACTTCGCCCACCGGATCGGTCAGCTCGGCAATGGCCTCGAGCCCGCTTGCCATGGCCTCGATGCGGTCGTCGGTCAGCAGCAGCCGGTCGAGCATGGCGCCAGTAGTGCCCTTGGCTTCCGCGGCGTCCATGTCTTTCTGATTGGCTGCTTTCAGCACGTCTTTGGACGCACGAATGGAGGCCGCCGCACCGCGCAGTGCCCGGTCCTTGGCCTCCGTCGGCACGGATCCCAGCTCCTGCATGGCACTGCGCGCCGCCTTGCCGAGGCGGATCATCTCATCATGCAGGTCGGTGGTGTTCGCGGTGTCCATCTTCCTAAGTCTTACCCCTCAAGCACGAGGTCGTCGCGGTGAATCATTTCATCCCGTCCACGGTAGCCGAGCAGGGCTTCGAATTCACGGGTTTTGTGGCCGATGATAAGCTCAGCGTCTTCCGACGAGTACGCTGTCAGGCCGCTGCCGATCCGCTTGCCGGTGCGCGTGCGGATGATCACCGCATCGCCGCGGTCGAACCTGCCGTCGATGGCGGTAACGCCGGCCGGCAGCAGGCTTTTGCCGCCGGACAACGCCTTGGCGGCGCCGGCATCGACGGTGATGGCGCCGGCCGGTTTGACCGCGCCGGCGATCCATTGTTTTCGGGCCGTCATGGGATTGGCCGTGGGCAGGAACCAGGTGCAGCGGCCGCGCGCGCCGACGGCGGCAAGGCTGTGGGTCTTTTTGCCATCGGCGATGACCACGCGGCATCCGGCAAGGGTGGCGATTTTTGCCGCGGCAATCTTGGTGACCATGCCGCCGGACGCGTAGCCCGGCGCGGCATCGCCGGCCATGGCTTCGATCTCCGGTGTGATCTCGGCTACCTCGGGGATGAATTCCGCACTCTTCACCCGATGGGGATCGGCGGTATAGAGCCCGTTGATATCGGAGAGGAGCACCAGTGTATCGGCACTGATCATCTGAGCCACCCGCGCGGCGAGCCGGTCATTGTCGCCGAAGCGAATTTCCTCGGTGGCCACCGTGTCGTTTTCATTGATCACCGGGACGACACCGAGCCGCAGCAGGGTCTCGAGCGTGGAACGGGCGTTAAGATGGCGGCGCCGTTCCTCGGTATCGCCGGGGGTCAGCAGGATCTGGGCGACCCTCAGCCGGTGGCGGGCCAGGGCTTCGCGATAGGCGTGGGCGAGGCGTATCTGGCCGGAAGCGGCGGCCGCCTGTTTCTCTTCCAGCTTGAGGGCGCGTTTTTTAAGACCAAGCTCCTTGCGGCCCACCGCCACGGCGCCGGAGGACACGATCAGCACTTCGGTCCCGGCCCGGCGCAACTGGGCAATGTCGTCGCACAGGGCTTCAAGCCAGCGCTGGCGCAGCCGGCCCGACGGGTCGCCGACCAGCAGCGCCGAGCCGATCTTGACGATCAGCCGTTTCGACGTGGCGAGGGGTATGTCGGCTTTCAGTTTCCGGGCAGGGCGGCTTCTCATGGCTGGAACCCGACGGCGTCCACTGTCTGTTCCTCCGTGACGCGTTCGCGCCGGATCGGGTCGAGAAGGGCGCGCAGCACCTCGGGTACCCCTATCTTGGCGACACCGGACAGGGGCATGATGTTGGTGGCGCCGGCCTCGGCCAGGGCCGCTATTTTGGCCTCAATGTCTTCGTCCTGCAGGGCATCGATCTTATTGAGCCCGACGATCTCCAGCTTGTCCTCCAACCCGTTCCCATAGGCATCGAGCTCGCGCCGGATGGTGCGCCAGTTGGAAACCACATCGTCGGCGGTGCCATCGACCAGATGCAGCAACACCCGGCAGCGTTCCACATGGCCGAGAAAGCGGGTGCCGAGGCCGGACCCTTCATGGGCGCCTTCGATCAGTCCCGGAATATCGGCCAGCACGAATTCCTCCGCATCCACATAGACCACGCCGAGCCCGGGGTTGAGGGTGGTGAACGGATAATCGGCGATCTTGGGCCGGGCGCGGGAGACCGCCGACAGGAAGGTGGATTTGCCGGCATTGGGCAGCCCCACCAGCCCGGCATCGGCGATCAGCTTCAGACGCAGCCAGATCCACAGCTCGTCGCCCTCGCCGCCCGGTGTGGAGCGCCGGGGCGCCTGGTTGGTCGATGATTTAAAGCGCGTGTTGCCCTGGCCGCCACGGCCGCCGCGGCATAGCACGATGCGCGGGTTGTCCGGCGTGAGGTCGGCGATCAGTGTCTCGTTGTCGTCTTCGAAAATCTGGGTGCCGGGCGGCACGCGCAGGATGCAATCCGCGCCGCTGGCGCCGGTGCGGTTGCTACCCATGCCGTTGGTGCCGCGTTCGCCCTTGAAATGCTGCTTGTAGCGGAAATCGATCAGGGTGTTGAGCCCGTCCGTAATCTCGGCCACCACGTCGCCGCCGCGCCCGCCATCGCCGCCGGCAGGCCCGCCGAATTCGATGTATTTCTCACGCCGGAACGCGACGCAGCCATCACCGCCGTCACCGGCATGCAAATAGACTTTGGCTTGATCGAGAAACTTCATCGGTTTGTTCGTCTAATCGTGACCCGCCCTACCGTGGCAGATCTTTCATTCCTAAAACAAAAAAAGGGGGAATGCTGTCATTCCATCCCAAACAAAAAAGGGGGAATGATGTCATTCCCCCGTGTGCCTCGCTGACCGTGTAGCGTGTCGTCGGGAATTACTCCGCCGGCTCCACCGACACGTAAACACGCCCCTTCGCCTTATGGGCAAAGCTGACCTTCCCGGGGCTGGTTGCGAAAATGGTGTGGTCCTTGCCGATACCGACATTTTCGCCCGGATGGAACTTGGTGCCGCGCTGACGAATGATGATGTTACCGGAAAGCACGGCCTCGCCACCATATTTCTTTACGCCGAGCCGGCGCCCGATTGAATCGCGGCCGTTGCGTGAACTGCCGCCTGCCTTCTTATGAGCCATGAGTCTTTACTCCTCAATCTTTCTTGGCTGGCGCTTTCTTGGCGGCGGCTTTCTTTGCCGGGGCCTTCTTCGCAGCAGCCTTCTTTGCGGTTTTCTTCGCCGCCGCCTTCTTGGCAGGTGCCTTCTTTACAGCCGCTTTCTTGGCGGGGGCAGCGGCCTCGGTTGCGGTTTCCGGCGCGGGCGCGGTCTCCGCCGGGGCCGCGGCAGGCGCCGCTTCGACGGCAGGCTTCGCTTCGGCCGCCGGTTTGGCGCTCGCCTTCTGACCCTTGGCCAGAATATCGGTGATCCGCAGCACTGTCAGATGCTGGCGGTGGCCCTTTGTCCGCTTGTAATCCTTGCGGCGCTTTTTCTTGAAAATGATGACTTTGTCGCCCCGGGTCTGATCGAGCACGGTCGCGGCCACACGGGCGCCATCGACCAGCGGTGTTCCGACCTGGGCTTCCTTGCCGTCATCGAGCATGAGGACCTGGTCAAGCTCTACCGCCGAGCCCTTATCGGCTGCCAGTTTCTCCACCAGGATCACATCATCCTTGGAGACGCGGTATTGCTTTCCGCCGGTCTTAACGACTGCGTACATGGTGCACCAACGTTGAATAAAACGCTAAATAAAGCAGACCGATCCCACAGGCATTCCATCCTGAAACGCCATGGTCCGGTCCAAGGTGGCGGCAATATAGTCGTACGCCCCGATCTGTCAAGCATTGTGGGCGCCTTCTTTGCCCTTAAAAGGCTGCGAATTTTGCCCTATGCAGGCCGCAAATGGTGCCTCGGCACCGCCAGGGCCGGTCCAACGGTCTTCCAGAATGGCCGCAGGATCGGGCCAAATCAGGAATTGACCCCAGGCAGGCCCCATTTTGTTGCAGCGGCGACAATTTGTGCGCTACTGTCCGCGCGCCGCGGAGGGGTGCCGGAGTGGTCGAACGGGGCGGTCTCGAAAACCGTTGTGCCTTATGGGTACCGTGGGTTCGAATCCCACCCCCTCCGCCAGGCTTTTCATTTTAGATCAGATGTTTAGCGTGACGCCCGGTTTGGAACATTGGGCGAACGGGACGGCCAACAGCCATTTTGCAAACGGATTTGCAAACATTTGGGATTTCGCAACGCTTCTGGTCTCGGGTAATTGGTAGTGGATACGGGTAATCATATGCGAGAATAATTTGACCGCTCTGCCCGTTTGGGTAACCATTTCATAAACATGAGAATGATCAGGGAGACGCCATGCCACCCGATCAGGCAGAAGCAGGCAGCTTGGGAGAATTCGTAGCGGACCAAATCGAGAAGCTGCGCCCTAGATTGCTTGATTTAAGTCGGCGCAACCCACTGCTGTCGGCACCAATTTCAAATCGATCACATGCTCTCGTTCGGGTGGTCGACGAAGTTCCAACAGTACTATTTGAGAAATTGGTGTCGGGCGGTATGTGCTTCAAACCTCTTCCCCCCTTGGAGGAGGACCCGTTAGACGAACTGTCCCGCGAATTTCAAAACACCCTGATCGACGCCAGGCTTACTGACGAACATTATCTGACATCATTGGATGAAATTGATGATGATGCAGAAGACGCAGCGGAGCGATTGATCAAAATAGAACGTGATCTGAAAGATCGGATTAGGGAAGCTTTGGAATATTCGCCTAGGCAGACTCGAGGCGATTTATCACTGGTACAACATGCAAAGAATAATCACATCCGTCCGTCCTATGATTTGCCAACCGAAATTGCTGAAGACGAGGATAACCGACACCTCGATGATGATATCCAGACGTTGCTGCTCCCGGATTTATTCGAACGTCGTCTAAATACGATTGGAACCAAGTGTCGCACGTGGCTCCAAGAGACAGGTATTTCGGTACTCCACGTAGCATTTGGATTTTTGGAATGGGCTGAAACCGATACAGCCCGTTCCTCGTTTGCACCGTTGCTCCTTATGCCGGCGTTACTAGAGAAAAAACGAACGGCGGCTGGTCCGGAGTACAAAGTTACCGGTGACGAAAATGTCGAGAATAACGTAGTTCTGGGAGAAAAGTTGCGTATCGACTTTGCGCTCGATCTCCCGCAATACGAGCCAGGGACACCTATCGAAGCATATTTTCAGCTGGTTGCAGATGCTGCTCCAAAGGGGCGCAAATGGCGGGTAAGGAGACAGGTCGCTATTGGCGTGTTTCCGTCCGCACGGATGGCTATGTATCACGACCTGGATACAAAAAAATGGCCGTTCGGCGACAACCAAGTCGCGCTTGATTTGTTTGGTGGTAATCCGAGTTCGGCAGGCAGCAGCCCATTTGCTGATGATTATCCAGTTGACGAGCCAGAGGTGGAGATAAAGGTCCCTCTCTTAGTAATGGATGCCGATTCATCTCAGTTCAGTGCGATGGTCGATGCGCTCGATGGAAAGAATCTTGCGGTTGAAGGACCGCCCGGAACGGGAAAGTCACAGACCATTGTGAACACAATTGCATCTGCAATTGTGAGCGGAAAGAAGGTTCTTTTTGTGGCGGAAAAGATGGCGGCTCTCGACGTTGTTCGGTCAAGGTTGGAGGCAGCGGGCGTCGGCGAATTCGTCCTTCCTCTGTTGGCTAATCGAAGTGGTAGAGAACAAATTATTCGGTCCATCCGGGGCAGAATGGAATTATCGCGATCACGTCGTACAAGTGAGCTCAACGAAAAAATCGAGAGATACCGGGCTGATCGAGCGGAGATTGCCCAATACGTAACTTCTGTCGGCGCGCAACACGGCGAAACAGGATTGCGTGTTTATGACGTGTTGGGCCGCCAAATCGCCTGCCGGGAGACACTCGAAAAATGGCCTGTTGAATTACAGCGGCATGAATGGCCGCCCTGTACAAGAATTACGGATGCACGTTTAAAGGAGTTGTCAGATCTAGCCGAAGACATTGATGAGGCCGCGAGCAACTGCGCACCGCAAGCGGATCACTGGCGCAACATTGG
>JABJKO010000070.1 GCA_018660305.1 Rhodospirillaceae bacterium | reverse complement strand
GCCGCCGCCGCCGCAGCCACGCGTGCCGTGTGTGATGATCTGACGGCGACCCTGAATTTCAGCGATGGCAGCCTCGCCACCATCGCCTATACGGCCAAGGGCGATGCTGCTTTTTCCAAGGAGCTGGTCGAGGCCTATGCCGGCGGCGCGGTGGTGGCCATCGATAATTTCCGCTCCCTCACCCTGGTGTCGGACGGCAAGGAGAAGCGCCAGGGCGCCGGGCTCGGCCAGGACAAGGGCCATGCCGGCCAGCTCAAGGCTTTCGTGTCGGCCGTCGCCACGCAGGGACCCGCGCCGGTGGATGAAGGGGAACTGATCGAAACCAGCCTCGCCACCATCGCCATCGGCGAAGCGATCCGGAGCGGCGGGGCGGTGACGCTCTGAGTCGCTTGCACCGATGAATTTGCCGCGCCTCTGGCGGACGATCCGCCCTCTTTCCGCCGAGCAATGGCTTTACCGTGGGATCTGCCGTGGCAGACGGGTGGCCATGGCGGGCTTACCCGGACTGTTCCGGTGGGCCACCGAAGGCGCGGCGGCAAAACTTCCCCTGCCCGATCCGGCATCGCCGCACCTGGCCGCCCTGGCGCAGCCGGTCCTCGCGCTTCAGTCGGCGGTTCATGGTAGTCAGGGCGATCATCTGGACGGCATCGCGCAGGGGCGCTTCGTGCTCCTCAACCAGCCCTTCGATTTCGGTGATGTCGCCGCCATCCCCTGGCGGGGCGATTTTCAGGAAGGCAATAACCCGCTGCGCCGCATGACGCTGGCCTATATGGGCTACGCTGTCCCGCTCCTGGCGCGGGGCCGGGCGGAGGATCTGGCGGTCATTCATACGCTGCTGTCGGGTCTGGAGGATCAGAACCAATGGTCTGCGGCCGGCGTCTTTCGCGATGTCTGGAACCCCTATACCGCCAGCCACCGGCTGATCAATCTGCTGAGCGGTCTCGCCCTCTACCGTGCCACCGGCGCGGTGCCCGATAGAGAATCCGAGGCGCATATTCTGGAACACGCCCGTTTCTGCGCCGCCTTTGTCCGCACCAATCTCGAACGGGATCTGCAATATAATCATCTGCTCAAGGATTATGTGGCGCTGGCGGCCTATGCCGCGGGGCTTCCCGCCCTGCCCGGTTCGTTTTCTTTTTTGCCCGATGCCGTATGCCGGTCCTTGCGTCAGAACGTGCTGGTCGATGGCGGCCATGCGGAGCGCTGTCCCCTGTATCATGTGTTGTCTCTGCTGGATGTGGATGTGCTGCGCGCCAGCGGCGTCTTTAGCGGTACCGGGGCGGACACGCTGACGGATTGCCGCAACCGGATGGGGACTGCCCTTCAGGTGATGAGCCATCCCGATGGCGACATCACGCTTTTCAATGATTCCTGGCTGGGCGAAGCACCGCCTGCCCGCGATTTTGCCGCGATAGACACCGTCGCCGAAATCGTACGGTTGCCGGAAACCGGCTATGTGCGCATCGGGCGCGATGGTGATGCGGTCATTTTCGATTGTGGTCCCTGCGGTCCCGATGACAATCCGGGGCATGCTCACGCAGATTTTCTGTCCGTCGAGGCATCGGTGGGCGGCAAGCGTCTGATCGTCGATAGCGGGGTTCCCACCTATACCGCGGGTGACGCCCGCGATGCGAGCCGTTCGGCGCTGGCTCATAACGGCCCCCACCTCAAGGGGGTTGAGCCCATCGAATTCTGGAAATCCTTTCGGGTCGGCCATCGGGGCCGGGCTGTCGAGATCACCGCGCCGACCCTGTCCGGCGTTGCGCCACTGTGGTGCGCCGGGAAACAGGATGGTTATGGGCCGGTGGGTGTCGAGGCCCGGCGGTTTGTCGGCCTGTGGCCCGGTGCGGCGTTGCTGATCTGCGATGTCTGGATCGGCGAGCCGCGTCATCGCGCCGGAACTGATTTGTTAATCCCCGCTTCATGGTCTGCGGAAGACAATACGGAAGACAATGGCGCCATGGTCTTTGTTCAAGACGGTGAGCGTGTCAGCTGTTCGGTCCTGGCCGGCCGCCTGGACGGGGTTTTGCCCGATCGAGTGTGGCCGAGATTTGGCGAGGAACAGGCCGCGCATCGCGTTGTGGTGACACCGGAAAGCTACGGCAATTACCGCGCCGCGGCGATCTGGGTCTCGTGGTCCGACACGGCCGAAGTGCCGGATGCAGCGGGCCTTGCCAGTCTTCTCGGGCGTTTGGTGGGTTGCTGATCCGCGAGGATCCATGTGGGGTTGGGCATGAATATCGTTATCTGCGGTCTCGGCTATGTCGGCGCGACGACCACCGCCTGCCTGCTCAAGGACGGCCACACAATCGTTGGTATCGATCCCGATCCGCGCAAGCTGGCCGACGTGGCTGCCGGACACTCGCCGGTTTCCGAGCCGGGCGTGACCGAACTCCTGACCCAGGGGGTTGCCGATGACCGTCTTACCGTGTCCGCGACCGTGGGCGATAATCTGCGCGGCGCCGACATGGTGTTTGTGTGCGTCGGTACCCCGCCGACCCAGGCCGGTGGCCTCGATCTGTCGCAAATTCTGGCGGTGATCCAGGAACTCGGCGCCGCCCTTGCCGCCCTGCCGGCAGGTGTCGGTCAGATCCTGATCGTCGTGCGCAGTACGGTCCCTCCCGGCACTTTGGACGACATGGTTATTCCGGCCCTGACCGAGGCCACCGGGGTCCCGCCGGGCGACCGGTACGAGATCGCGTTCAATCCGGAATTCCTGCGCGAAGCCTCGGCCATCGAGGATTACTACGCGCCGGCGAAGATTGTTATCGGCGAGCGGGAGCCCGGTATTACCGGGCGGTTGCGCGGCCTCTATGACGCCATCGATGCGCCATTGTTCGAACTGCCCTTCGCCGCCGCCGAACTGACCAAGCTGACCGACAATGGGTTTCATGCGCTGAAGGTGGCGTTTGGCAATGAGATCGGCCGGCTGGCGCTGGATCTCGGGGTCGATCCACAGCCGGTCATGGAGGCGTTTGTCGCCGACCGGAAGCTCAATATCTCGCCCCTCTATCTG
>JABJKO010000097.1 GCA_018660305.1 Rhodospirillaceae bacterium | reverse complement strand
TACGATGCTACCGACGACCTCATAGACCTGGAGGGAAGGGCCTTCGTGGCTCCCTATCACTATGACAGAACAGTGCCCTTCACCGATATCTCGCAGCCGCATATGCCGTTCCGGGAGACCGATGAACTTGACCTTATTTGCAAAGATGGTTCGGTCTGCACAACACGGGTTTTCCGGCGCAGGCTGATCTGGCAGGGCACAAACGCTGTCCAGCTTGCCTTCATCGACCTCACCGAAAGCAAGCGCGCGGAGAAAGCGCTGGCCATAAGCGAGGAGAGATATCGCGATCTGATCGAAGGCTCGACTCTCGCCATGCAGATTACCGACAGGCACCTGAAAAGGCTTTTTGTCAACAACGCCATGGTCGCGCTTCTGGGATATGAGTCGGCGGAGGAATTAAGAGCCGTCGAAGAATTCGGAGCGATCGCACCGGAATATCGAAATCAAGTCCGTGCAGCCAATCAATTTGATCTGGAGTCGGGCTCTACCCAGCAACCCCACGAAATCGAATTATTGCAAAAAGACGGCACCATCGTGCCGGTGCAGGTCTTCAGACGGAAAATTTTATGGGAAGGGGAAGCTGCGATTCATCGAACGTTTGTCGATATTTCGGAGCGCAAACGCGCGGAAACCGCCCTGGTGGACAGCGAAGAGAGGTACCGCCGACTCTTTGAAGAGTCGCCTCTGGGTATCCGCATTACCGATACAAATGGGAACCGGATGGTCAACCAGGCGATGGCGACAATGGCGGGTTATGATTCTGTCGACGAAATTCTGGCCTTGCCGAGACGGACGCTAATTGCTCCGCACCACCGGGACCGCACGGTGACGGAAGAAAAAATTATGGCGGGAGGAAAAGACCTCCCCAATTCAGTTGAAATGGACATTGTGAAAAAAGACGGCTCCCTTCTTCCCGTCCAGGTATTCTGGCGGACGCTGGAATGGCGAGGTGTGAAGGCGGTGGAGCGGACCTTTATCGATGTATCAGAACGCAAGGAGCACGAACGCGCCTTACAGGAGCGCGATAAAACCGTTCAGGAATTGCGCCTGGCACTAGCCAACGCGTCTCAAATAGGCGCCATGGGCGAAGTTGCTTCTGTCATCGCCCATGAACTTCATCAACCGCTTGCCGCCATCGCCAATACCGCCAACGCGGCGCAACGACGCCTATCGGATGGGAAAGAGGATATAACGGTTGTATTGAATGAAATGCTGCCGCTTATTTCCAGCCAGGCCAGCCGGGCGGGCCGCGTCATCGGCGGAATCCGAAACCTCTTCGATGGCCGGCGCGTGGAACGATCCCGAGAGGACATCAATCTGGTTGTGGCCGAAGCCTGCGAACTGGCGGCTAACGAATTTCCATCTGATATTTTGGAGATTGAGCAACATTTCGCGGATCACTCACCGATCGTGCAGATCGACAGAGTTCAAATCCAGCAGGTCATCTACAATCTGCTGAGAAACGCGGTCGACGCGATGGGCTCGTCTACCAGTAAAGATGTCATTGTCTCGATCGCCGAAATCGACAAATTGATGGTCGAGATTTCGGTGCGGGACTATGGTCCCGGGCTCCCTGGGCACGTTCGGCCAAAACTCTTCGAGCCCTTTTTTACCACCAAAAAACAGGGCATGGGCATGGGCATGGGGCTGTATACCTGCCAGCGTATCGTCGAAGGTCATGACGGCAGAATATGGGCAGAATCGAGTGACGATGGCGGAACGACAATCCGATTTACCTTGCCACTCGCGGGAAGCGCGGCTGACGGAACAGGTTCAGTTCATTAGCTGTATAGGGCTCTAGAGTAGTACGGTCTTTAGTGTAAAAGACCGGCCAATATCGTTAATTCGGCAATCGATCCCGCGCTCATCTTCCCCATTACCTTGGAGCGGTGTGCCTCGATTGTCTTGGTGCTGATGCTGAGTTGCGCCGCCATCTGTTTATTGGATCGTCCCTGAACAATCAGATCCATGACCTGTTGTTCGCGCGGTGTTAGCGATTCATATTTGCCACGCGCCGCCGCTGCCTCTTCATGTTCCCGGCGAATGACCTCATCTTTTTTGATCGCGTCTTCGATCAAATCCAGCAATGCCTGATCTCCATACGGCTTTTCCAGGAAATCGATCGCGCCCGCCTTCATGGCACGCACCGCCAGCGATACATCGCCATAGGCGGTCATGATGATGATCGGGATCATATAGCCCTGACTGCGCAGCGTATCCTGAAGCTGGAGACCACCGAGACCAGGCATCCGGATATCGGTCAGTACGCAACCCGGCCTATCAGGGGTATAGATGCCGAGGAATGTTTCCGCTGATTCGAATACCTCAACACGGCGACCAGCCGATTCGAGGAGCCAGCATGCGGACTGCCTCACCGCAGGGTCGTCGTCGATCACAAAAACCGTTGGAGACGCTGATGGCATCGACGTCACCGAGGTGTTGTGGTCATGAATAATATTGTGTTCAGACAATCGGAATTTCCGTCCAAAACGAGTTATTATTTAGTGTTTGATCCCGCCTTGGACAGCCGAACCCTGCACGATAGCGTGTCAAACATAGTCGAAGTAGGTATCCATATTCTATACGGGCAAACCCTGATTTCCAATATCATCTTGGAAGGCCGACTGGGAGATCATAAGATTTTTGGCCAGATAGCGTTTTACTATTCGGCGCGGTGACTCGCAGCCGGAGGATGCAACGGCTACCATGGAGGGGCAAGGAAACAAAGTCACTCTTTCCTGATATGAGAATCCATGTCACCCAGGAATGATATCGCTCTGATCACCGGCGCCGGAAGCGGCATCGGGCGTGCCGTCGCCCTGGCGCTGCAGGCGGATGGCTATTCAGTCGTTCTCGCCGGAAGAACCCCGGACTCACTTCAGCAGACCGCCGCCGCAATGGACTCCTCCGGCGGGCGAACACTTGTCTGTCCGGCCGACGTCAGCGAACCGGCGGCGGTGGACAATTTATTCGCCGAGACGGCCCAAACATTCGGCCGGCTGGATCTGCTGTTTAACAATGCCGGTCTGTGGCCGCCGGCGATCCCCATCGAGGACCTTTCCTATGAAGAATGGCAAGAGGCCGTCAATGTCAATTTAACCGGGTCGTTCCTGTGTGCCCAAGCGGCCATCAGACTCATGAAGTCGCAAAATCCACGGGGCGGCAGAATTATCAATAATGGCTCGATCTCGGCCGACGCGCCACGGCCCCATTCCGCGCCCTACACGGCGACCAAGCACGCTATCACCGGGCTCACCAAATCCATCGCCCTCGATGGACGAGCCTATGACGTCGCATGTAGCCAGATTGATATCGGCAACGCGACGACCGACATGACCGAGACCATGGCCGCCGGTATTCTCCAGGCCGACGGATCGCTCCAAGCGGAACCTCGTATGGAGATCCGTCATGTGGCCGATGCCGTGCTCTACATGGCGCATCTGCCACTCGACGCAAATGTTCCCTTTATGACTTTGATGGCAACCAAAATGCCACTGGTCGGGCGCGGTTAGCTCAGCCGCGACGGCGCCGCGGCCGATTGTCAGTCTACATCAACCGGCGCGGTAAACACCGTGCCGTCGACATATACGCCTTCTGATCGCTCGGCGACTTCCGGCGGCAACGGGCGGGCGCCCTTGGTCGACAGCCACAGCCGAAAAAGGTGCCGCTTTCGTTCCGGTTCGGACCAATCCTCGAAGGATTTGCGGGAATGCAGCGTCACGTGATTGCACAGATAAAACAGATCGCCATGCTCGAAGGGGATCTCAACGGCAAGCTCGATGGCGACATCGCGGAACATCTGCAGGGCCTCGTGATCCAGATCGGTCAGCGGCGGCACGCCGGGCAGTCCTTGGGCCTTATCGATGGCATCGCTGACGCCACGGGCGGCGAAATAATCCTGATGAAACCCGAAGATTGGCTGCTTTATCCAGGGATCGGTTTCTCCGGGCGGAATTTCGTTCTTGCGTGAGCGGTAATATTGCCGGCCGAGCCGTTCCGCGAGATCGGGACGGCGGCGCAAAATCTCGTTGTAAAGCGCGACCGACGAGCAGACCAAATGCTCGCCACCGGACTTGGCGTTGTGAAAACACGCCAGCGACAGAAAATCGCACTGATCGCAATGGAGCGGCATGTATGCGCGGGTCATATAGCCCCGCACTTTCGCGTAATCCTCGCCGATATCCTTGACGTGTCCCAGCAGGTGACCGGCGGCATTCTGCGACAGCACTTCTCCCAGATGGGTCCCGATGCCCCAGAATGCGGCGGCGAATTGCGGTTTGGTCAAGCGCTCCAGATCGAGTCCACGGATCAGCGCAAAGCCGCGCCCGTCGAGCAATTCGCCCCGCACATCATCGAGCGCGGCCGCAAAACCCGGCAGCGGGAAATCCACCTTTGTGATGTCCTTGATATCAAGACCGCGCGCCTCGATTCCCGCCACCGCTGCCTCGATTTCGCCGAGTTCGCTCTCGGACAATGTGTAAATCCAGGCGTCGGAGCCGTTAATATCGTCGGGATACCATTCGGCGGGGTCCACCAACGGTTTACCGAGTTGGGCCGGCTCACGTTTGACATCGGTGCGTTCCCAGTTATTGGGTGTCATGGGCGGTTTCCTCCGGCCCCCAATATACCACAAATTTGGGGGGGATAGGCAACGTGCCTCGGGCCACCCCTGTTTTTCGACGGGAGATACTGCTCTAGCTGTCCAGAGCCGCGAAGGCCGCCTTTAACGAGGCAATGAATTCCTCAAGAATAACCGACCGCAGACGGTCGCGGGGCAGCACCAGGGCGATTTTGTGAGGTATGGACGGCTCAAACGGACGCACAATGAGGCCATCACCGACGTATCGTTTGGCGGTCAGCGGGTCGAGCAAACCGACACCCGCGCCATGGCGGATAAAGGCGCTGACCGATTCCATGGTCTGGGTTTCAACGGCTATATTGAGGTCGGCGCCGTGCGCCGCGAAAGCCTGCTCCGTCTGTGCATAGATCTCATGCTCCGGCAGCAACGATACGAACGGTAAGCCGTCCAGATCACCGGGACGGATCTTCCGCCGGCGGGCCAGCGGATGATTTTCCGGCATAGCGCAGACGCAGTCGAACTGGAACCCCTCCATCTCCACCGACGGGTGCTCGGTGGACCATTCGACAATGGCCAAATCATAGAGCTGTGTGGGCAACAGCCCGCGCATCATTTCCGACCGCCTTGCCAGGATGGTCACCCGCAATTCGGGCCGGTCGTCGCGAAACCGGCTGATCACTTTAGGCAGGAAATCGATGGCGATATCCGGATAGGTCGCAATGACGAGATTGCCAACACGCTGATCGCGGATCTGTTCGGCACGCTGGGTGGTCAATTCGAGACTATCGAGGGTTCGCTGGATATCCGATGACAGATACTGCGCCTCGGGCGTTGCTTCCAGCCGGCCCCGCGCCCGTTTGAATAGCGCGAAGCCAAGCTCGCGTTCAAGATTGGCGATCAGGCTGCTGGCAGACGGTTGGGATATGCCCAGAGCCTTGGCGGCACCGGTCACCGTGCCGGTTACCAGGATTTCCCGGAAACACTCCAGTTGGCGAATATTCACGGCACATGATCCATTTTCAGGGCATAGCTAAAACCTATATAATCACAAAACAATTCTATTGTTTACTATGGAAACTGATGCGGTACCCTTTCGGGGTCGGCATGCCAAAACACCAATAATGGGGAGTATGCAGCCGCGTTTATAGAACGCCGTATCGATTACGGTCCGGCAAATTCCTGGGAGACATCAAATGAAACGCAGAAGTACTCTTACATTGGTCGGCGCAGCTCTTCTGACTGCCTCGATCACGCTAACGGGCGTCGCGCCCGCCGCCAACGCACAAGGGATGAAGACAGTCCGGGTTGGCATGAGCTGGATCCCCAATGTCGAATATGGCGGCGTCTGGCTGGGTCTGGAAAAAGGCTATTTCGCCAAGGAAAAGCTGAACATCAAATATTTCCCCGGCGGGCCCAACGCGCCCAAGCCTCTGGTGACCCTGGCCGCCGGCAAGATCGATATTGGCTATGGCGGCTGGCTGCCGTTCCTCGATGCCGTATCGCGGGGCAATGATTTCGTCCTGATCGCCGCGACCTTCTCGGTGTCTCCGCTGGGCATCCTGTCGCTGGGTGGTGATCCCATCAAGAAAGCCTCCGATATCGTCGGCAAGAAAATCCTCGCCCAGGGCGCCAAGGAACGTAAAGCCATCACGGCAACGCTGAAGCTCAACAATCTGCCCAACAACTGGCAGGCCGTGCCGGCCGGTTACTCGCCGGAGCCGCTGCTCAACAAGCAGGGCGCGGGCTACACCGCCTTTGGCACCAACCAGGCAGTGGCCCTTGAGTTGAAGGGTCTCAAACGGGGCAAGGATTTCCACTTCGTGTCCTTCGCCGATCTCGGCTACCGGTCCTATGGCACCATCATCTTTACGACGCGCAAATATCTGAAGTCCAACCGGGCACAAGTCGTGGGATTCCTGCGGGCGGTGACGCGGGGCTGGATCGACAATGCGAAGGATCCCAAAGTTGCCGCCAATTTGGCTGTTAAAAAATATGGTGCCGATTTGGGGTTGAACCCCAAACAACAGCTGCGCCAGAACCAGATCCAGGTCGGCATGATGAAAGATCCCAATAATCCGAAGCAAAAAATGCTAGTCATCGATCCGGCGACCATTGCCGGACCGCTTTATGCGGCCGCCAAGGCAAGTGGCCGGAAAAACCTGCCGCCGGTGTCGAAGTTGGCTGACGCCACTTTGATGCAGGAAGTCTATCGCAGCCTCAAATAGGGCAGCGTCTGCGAGAACAACCGGGACCGGTTCGCCGGTCCCGGTTGTCTCCACATCCCCCTGGAACAGGCACGTAAGGATGCAGATCCATGACGGGTGACCAACGAGAGGCCGTCGATCTTCTCATCACCGGCGCCGACATCGTGTGCCTCGATCAGGCCGGAACCATCGTGGCGGATGGCGCCATCGCGATCCGCGGCAATCGCATTCACTGGATCGGCACAAAATCGGAAGCGGCCACACTTTTCCATGCGGCCTCTACGATCGATGGCAGAGGCAGGATCGCCATGCCGGGCCTCATCGACACCCATGTGCACACGGCACAGCATTTTCTACGCGGCAAGATCGCCGAAATCGCACGGCGGGAAAAAATCAAGATTCCTATCTGGAAGAATTACTATATCCCGTTCGAGGCCATGCTCACCCCCGAGGAAATTTTTCTGAGCGGGCTTACGTGCTATGCCGACATGATCACGGTGGGCACCACCTGTTTTGCCGAAGCCGGCGGCCCGCATCCCGATGAGATGGGCCGCGCCGCCCTGGAAACCGGTATTCGCGGTTTTGTCACCCAATCGACCATCGATCAGGGGGCGG
>JABJKO010000163.1 GCA_018660305.1 Rhodospirillaceae bacterium | reverse complement strand
GCACGGTCTCCAGCAGCGCGGCCAGAAGGTGCTCCTCCTTCTGGTGATGCCACGCGTTAAACCAGACCGGCCGAAAACCCTGTTGCGAGAGATCGGCGCAAAGCAAGTTCATCAGCGAACTCTTGCCGGTGCCCCACGGGCCGGTGACCGCAATGGTCAGGGGAGGCTCGGTGTTCTCGTTTCGGATAAAACGGCTCAACCCCGCCGACACCTCACCGAATTGCAGCGGGTCGGGGTCACCCGGTTCCAGCGGCCGATCGGAGGCATACTCGTCGCTGACCGACCGGGTGCCCACCACCGGCGGCGGATCTGGCCGCACCGCGCGTGTCAGAAAGCCCGCTGCAACGAACAGTCCGACGAAAAACCACGGCGCCGGATAACGGGCGGGGACTGTATCATCCTCCTGCCAGGCGGTTTCGCCTTTGCTCCGATATACCAGGTGCGCCGGCTTTTCTTTTGTGACCTTGCGCCATCCCCAGGTACGATCGTCGCGAAAATAAGCCCGCAAGGCTTTACCATAGGCGTTTAAGCTCATCGCCTGGGGCGCCCAATTCTTGCCGCCATTATCGGTGGCAAGGATGGTGCCGCCTACGCCAGCAACCCAGCCCCGCAGGCCCTTGGCGGAAAACCAGACCCGGCGTAGATCACTGGTACTGCCACTGTTCTGCGCACTCCAACGCGCGCCGCCATCCTTTGTCTCGAGGATGGTGCCACGCCCCCCCACGGCCCAGCCTCGCCGCCCTTCATCGGCAAAGTAAACGCTGTTTAGCCGGTTTCTCGTGCCACTGTTCCGCGGTGCCCAATTGTCACCGGCATCGCCGGTCGAGAGTATTGTGCCGCGTGCCCCCACCACCCAACCGCGTTTATTGTCGGCAAGAAAGTGGACGCCGGTCAGGTCATTTTTGAGGCCGCTTCTCTGCGATGTTGCATTTTTCTTAGTGTCAGCAAGATAGAGGATCAGACCACCACGACCGACGATCCAGGCGGATTGCCCCTGGGAATTCATATAGACACCACCCAGCGACGTGCCGACCGGGTGCCACGTAATTAATTCTGTGACGGAGTTGCCAAAGGCAATAATTGTACCGCGATCACCGACGACCCAACCGCGCTTACCATCGGCGAGAGCGGAGACTCCAGTAAGATTGAATCGGATGCCGCTGTTCTGAACAATCCATTTCTGGCCACCGTCGTCGGACGTGAGAAACGCCCCACTGGTCCCCACCGCCCAAACCAATTTTCCGTCAGCGGCGACATGTACGTCTAACAGGCTTGGCAAGCCTGGCGGAGTTTGTTGCTCTCGATTTTTCTGCAGCTTTTTCGAAGATCCACCGGTTGCTGCATAACGCGGATTAGCCCGCGCGGCCGAGGGAGTGCCGTCTCCCCTCAGATAACCAAAGGCGCTATCTCCCATGCCCGCCACGTGAACAACAGTGCCCGGCAAAGACGCCCCCGCCTTTGGCCGAATATCGGGGAATGTCTGCTGTTCCCAGTGACCACCGGAATCGGCGCTCGAAAGAATGAGCCCGCCGCTTCCAACGGCCCACAGCTGCTTGCCGTCCGGCGTTCCCGCGATGCTGCTGAAGTCCCCCTTAACCACCGCCATACGACGGTAGGAACCGGTCTCAACGGGATACCGCCACCAGCCGGCATCGAGAATGGAGAATTGCTGTAGCGGGCCGGGCTTAAGGTCCTGAACCAACGCCAGCCAAGCGCTGCCGGCGGCGACCAGGAGTCCAACCAACCCATATACCCAGCGGCTCGGCGGGCGGCGGGCCTGCGGCGAAGAAGAGCCCGTTCCACCGGGGTCCAGAGTATCCGGTTCCAATGACACAGGTTCCGCTTTTTGCGTTGCAGCGGCCACCCTCTGTTCCTCCCCTAGGCGGTACAAGCGCGATAGAGAAACCAACACTCTCTCGCCAACCGACAACCATCATGCGACGTCGGATTCACATAGGCAACCGCGTAACGCTGCAACCTTTAAGTTATTTACCTGCGTAATACGGACGGAATCCTATTCTGCCGGAATACATCCGCTGGCCGCCTTGCCCGACTTCCGTCGTGCCATACTATTTTTCTCCCCCACCCCGTTTGCTTGCGTCCCGAACTCGGGTAATCATACGTCTACATACAAAGTACTGTGGGAGAGAGCGTCATGGCCGACAAGCTGGTCATCAAGAATGTCGGGATTATGCTGTCGGGGGCACTGGAAGCGCCGATCCTCGATGCCGATACGGTCGTGTGTATCGATGGCAAGATTGCCGATGTGGGCAGGGAAGCCAATGTGGATGCCGACGGTGCCACCGTCACAGTGGACGCCAAGGGCGCCGCGCTGTCACCCGGTCTGATCGACAGCCACGTTCATCCGGTGGCCGGTGACTGGACGCCCCGTCAGAGCCAGGTGGGCTGGATCGACAGCTCCATGCATGGTGGCGTGACCACCATGATCTCCGCCGGCGAAGCGCATTTCCCGGGCCGGCCGCGCGATCCCAAGGGCGTCGTGGCGCTGGCCATTGCCGCGCAGCGCTCGTTCTCCGCCTATCCCGGTCTGGTCAAGGTCCATGCCGGGGCGCCGATCCTCGAAAAGGAGATGGTCGAGGAAGACTTCAAATATATGGCCGAAGCCGGCGTGACCCTGCTGGGCGAAATCGGGCTCGGCGGCGTGAAGGCCGGTGACGAAGCCAAGATTATGGTCGACTGGGCCCGCAAGTACGGCATCCAGAGCACCATCCACACGGGCGGGCCGTCCATTCCGGGCTCCGGGCTGATCGACAAGGATATCGTGCTGGAAGCCGGCGCCGACATCATCGGCCATATCAATGGCGGGCACACCGCCCTGCCCCTGGATCAGATCCGTTGCCTGTGCGAGGACTGCAGCGCGGGAATCGAAATCGTCCATAACGGCAATGAAAAGGCGGCACTCTACGCCATGCGGACCGCATTCGAGCTCGAGCAGGCGGACCGTGTCATCCTCGGTACCGACGGACCGGCCGGCTCGGGCGTGCAGCCACTGGGTATCATCCGCGTCATCGCCATGCTGGCCTCCATTGGCGACGTGCCGGCGGAGACCGTGTTCTGTTTCGCCACCGGCAACACCGCCCGGGTGCGCGAACTGGATTGCGGGCTGATTGAAAAAGGCCGCGCCGCCGACATTATACTGTTGGATGCGCCGCAGCATTCGGCCGGCGACACCGTCCTCGACGCCGTCAATCTGGGCGATATTCCGGGTATCGGCATGGTGATCATCGATGGCAGGATCGCCTGCCAGCGCAGCCGCAACACACCCCCCGCAAAGAACTTACCAGAGGTCGTTTAATCCCATGGCACCCGACAATAATTCCGACGTCCCGCTGCAATTCGATATCGGCCAGCCGGTGGTTCGCACCGAAGATGCGCGCCTGCTCACCGGTGGCGGCCAATATACCGATGACACCGACATAGACGGTCAGGTCTATGCCCGCTTCACCCGCAGCCAGATCGCCCATGGTGAGATCAAATCCATCGACATTACGGCGGCTGCCGCCATGCCGGGCGTCCTGGCCATCTATACCGGCGCCGATCTTCGCGCCGACGGTATCGGCAATATCCCCAGCGGGCTTCCTTTAAAGAACCGGGACGGGAGTCCTTATATTGTGCCGCCCCGGACCGGTCTGGCGGTGGGGCGGGTGCGCCATGTGGGCGAGCCTATCGCGGTGGTCATCGCCGAAACCACGGCCCAGGCGCAGGAAGCGGCTGAAGCCGTGATGGTCGATTGCACCTCCCTGCCTGTGGTCACCGACGCCGAAGACGCCGTGAAAGACGGCGCCCCTCAACTGCATGAGGAAGCCCCCGGCAATGTATCGCTGGACTTTTTTATCGGCGACGATGAGGCCACCAAGAAGGCCTTTGCCGACGCGGCCCATGTGACCAGCGCCCGCATCGACAATACCCGCATGGTGGTCAACGCCATGGAGCCCCGGTCGATCATCGGCCAGTACGATGCCGCCACGGAACGCTTTACCATCCATATGCCGTCGCAGGGCGTCATGGGTCCGAAGAATGTGCTGGCCAAGGCGATCTTCAAGGTCGATCCGGATAAGTTCCGGGTCATTTCCAACGATGTGGGCGGATCCTTCGGCATGAAGGGCGCGGCCTTCATCGAGCCCATTTCAGTGCTCTACGCGGCGCGCAAGCTGGGCCGTGCCGTCAAATGGACGGCCGACCGCGCGGAAAGTTTCGTCGCCGATCATCAAGGCCGCGACAGCATGATCTATGCCGATCTGGCGCTGGATGAGGAAGGGAATTTCCTGGCGCTTCGGGTTGGCGGCGTCGGCAATGTGGGTGCCTACCTGACCGGCATGGGCCCGGCGCCCATGACCGGCGTCATCTCCCGAAATCTGATCAGCGTCTATAAGACGCCGGCTTTTGCCTATGGCACCAAGGCGGTGTTCTCCAACACCGTGCCGACCGGTCCGTACAGAGGCGCCGGACGCCCCGAATCCAAATACATCATGGAACAGCTGGTGGACAAGGCAGCCCGCGAAATGGGCATGGACCGGGTCGAATTGCGCCGCAAAAACCTCATCCCGCCCGATGCCTTCCCGTGGAAGGCGCCCAACGGCCAGACTTATGATTCCGGCGAGTTCGAAGCCCTGATGGACGAAACGCTGAAACGCGGCGACTGGGCGGGTTTCGAGGCGCGCCGTGCGGAATCGGCGGCCAACGGCAGGCTACGCGGTATCAGCGTCTCCAACTACCTGGAAAATACCGGTGGGGCCGGCGAACTGGCTGACATAAGGTTCCGCGACGACGGCACCGTCGCTCTGGTGACCGGTGCCAAGGACATGGGGACCAGCCACCGCACGCCCTTCATGCAGATCCTCAGCGAAAAACTCGGCGTGCCCTATGACAAAATCGAGGTGATCCAGAACGATTCCGACGAGATGAGCGCCGGCGCCGGCGGCTCCGGGGGCTCGAAAACCCTGGTCGGGGCTGGCAATGCCATCGTCGATGCCGCCGACGGGATCATTGATTTAGGCAAAAAGGTCGCGGCCCATGTGCTGGAAGCCGCCGAGGTGGATATGGAATTTTCGCGCGGAAACTTCACCGTCGCAGGAACCGATAAATCCATTAATGTCATGTCATTGTCGGATTATCTTCATAAAACAAATGATCTACCGGATGGCGTGCCGTCATCGCTGGATCACAAGGCGGTGCACGATACCAGCCCGTCGAGCTTTCCCAACGGTTGCCACGTGTGCGAGGTCGAAATCGAACCGGAGACCGGCGAGGTGGAAATCCTCCGCTACACGGTGGTCGACGATTTCGGCGTGGTGGTCAATCCGCTCATCGTCGAAGGCCAGGTGCAGGGCGGTATCGCCCAGGGCATCGGCCAGATCCTGGTGGAAAACACGGTCTATGACGACCACGGCCAGTTGCTGACCGGCTCCTACATGGATTACGCCATGCCCCGCGCCGACGATATGTGCGGTTTCGATTTTTCCACCCGCAACGTGCCCTGTGCCACCAATCCGCTGGGCGTGAAAGGCTGTGGCGAAGCGGGAAACGGGGCCTCCATGCCGGCGGTGATGAACGCCATCCTCGACGCGCTGTCGGTCCGCGGCATCACCGAGTTCGATGCCCCCGCCTCACCGCACCGGATCTGGCAGGCACTGCAGTCTGCTAAATAACGAAACCAGCGATCCGTACCGGCCTGCGGCAGATCCTGTCATGTGCGGATTTCCGCCCTTATTACGCAGCTCAAACCTGTAATCACAGCGTAAGAACACCTTAGGCGGGGCATTTATGCATAGGGTCAAGGCACCTATTTAGGATTTAATTCCCCTATTATTATAGTTGTATAGGAATATCTTCAACCATACCAATAATATTGACCGATAAGCCTATGCAATTAGTAGATATTTGAATCGATTTTAAGTCAGCGTTAAGGAGATTGGGGCTAAATCGGAATTAGCTATTAATTCCTGAATACGCTTTCCGCAGTAATTCTAATTCATGGTGAATATCCGCGGTTCGTTTCATGTCTCAAGGAGATTCTCCGTGGATACTTTCAAAAAGTCCTTCATCTGGAAACTCGTTCTTCCGGTCCCGGTTATATTGGTTGCCACGTTGGCTGCCATCTGGTTTTTTATCCCGCCCATGATCGCCGACAACGTTCGAAACAGTGCGGTGCGATCGGCGGAAGAAACCGCCAACCAGTTCAAGATCCTGCGCGGCTATTATACCAATAACGTCGTGAAGAAGGCGGTCGCCAACAAGGCGCTGAAACCCTCCTTCAATCATAAGACGGAACCGGGCAGTATCCCCCTTCCGGCAACCTTGATCCACGACCTCAGCACGCTGCTTGAGAAGCGCGACACCAGCGTCAAGCTGTACAGCCCCTTCCCGTTCCCCAACCGGGCCGACCGAAAAATGGATTCTTTCCAGAAGGAAGCCTGGAAAGCCGTCAATGCCGATCCCAAAAGCTCTTATGTCCGCGAGGAAAAAGACAAGAAGGGACGGACCATCGTCCGTGTGGGCATTGCCGACCGCATGGTCGCCCAGGGTTGCGTGAACTGTCATAACAAGAGATCCGATACCCCCAAGGCCGATTGGAAGCTGAACGACGTCAGGGGCGTGCTGGAAATCTCCACCGTTATCGAACCCCAACTCGCCGCCGGGGCAACGGTCAGCAACCGCATTCTCGTGGGCGGCACGGTGGTCACCATCGCGCTGGTTGCCATTCTTTTGGCCTTGCTGATGCAGGGCGTCGCCCGTCCGTTACGGGCGCTGGGCGGTTCCATGAACAAGCTGGCCGAAGGCGAAGAGGGCGTCGACATTCCAATGATCGACCGATCCGATGAAATCGGCGAAATGGCTCGATCCCTTGATGTCTTCAAAGGCAAAATGACGGAGAACGAACAACTGCAGGCCGAGCAACTGGAAGCCGAGAAGCAGGCCGTGGAGAACGAAAGCCGCCAGCGGGCAGCTAAAATCGACGCCGACGCCAAAGCGGCGGAAGAGTTACGGGCAACCGAAGCAAAGGCGGAGACCGAACGAAAACAGGCGATGCTCGATATGGCAAACGATTTCGAGCAAAGCGTTATGAGCGTGGTGGATTCGGTGGCCGCCGCGACCGATCAGATGCAGACTTCAGCGAAGACCATGTCGGAAACCGCCGATCGCACCAGCCAGCAGGCCACGGCCGTCGCCGCGGCCTCGGAAGAGGCGACCACCAACGTTCAGACCGTGGCCTCGGCCGCCGAAGAACTCTCCGCGTCCATCGCCGAGATCAGCCGTCAGGTCACCCAGAGCAACGAAATTGCTCAGAATGCGGTCGCCGAAGCCAAGCTGACCAACGAAAAGGTGGAAGGTCTCGCCGAGGCCGCACAAAGGATCGGCGATGTGGTCAATCTCATCAACGACATTGCCAGCCAGACCAATTTGCTGGCCCTCAACGCCACCATCGAGGCGGCCCGTGCCGGCGAAGCCGGCAAGGGATTTGCCGTCGTCGCCTCTGAGGTCAAATCGCTGGCAACCCAGACGTCCAAGGCGACCGAGGAAATCGGTGCCCAGATCACTGCGATACAGGGTGCAACCGATGAAGCGGTTCAGGCCATCAAGGGCATCGGCTCGACCATCGGCGAGATCGGCGAAATCGCAACCTCGGTCACAGCCGCCGTGGATGAACAGGGTTCCGCCACACGCGAGATCGCCGGTTCGGTCCAGCAGGCCGCGGCCGGTACGCAGGAAGTGTCCGGCAATATCGTTCAGGTAACCGAAGCCGCCAATGAGAGCAAAACCGTCTCGATCCAGATGGTGGATGCCGCCAGCAGCCTTGCAAAACAGGGGGACACGCTGCGCAACGAGGTCAAAAAGTTCCTCAACGCCGTTCGCGCGGGTTAGTCCACTAACTTTACCGATGACGAAAACGCCCCGCCGGATCGGCGGGGCGTTTTTTTATGGGTGATCCTTTTTCAGGAGAGAATTCATCCTATAATGGGGTATCAGCCAGTTGCGCATTATCCGTGCGCCAATAGGGAGTTCCCCATGTTCTTTGAACCCAAGAATGACGATCACGGCCTGCCGTTCAACCCGTTTAAGGCCTGTG
The DNA here is from genome assembly GCA_018660305.1 of Rhodospirillaceae bacterium. Next base: position 3,447 of record JABJKO010000163.1, on the reverse strand, counting down.
TCGTGCCACGGCCCATCGGCTGGATCACATCCTTAAGTCACGACGGAATCGTCAATCTGGCGCCGTTCTCCATCTCCAACCAGCTGTCCTACGATCCACCCTTCGTATTCTTTTCCGGGTCGGGAACGTCTGACGAAATAGACGCCGAGCCGCGCCGTAAGGATTCGGTGGTCAATGCGGAAGATACCGGTGAGTTTGTCTACAACATGGCGACATATAGCCTGCGCGAGCAGGTCAATCTGTCTTCCAAGCATGTGGCAAGGGACGTGGACGAACTGGAGATGTGCGGGCTAACGCCGGCGCCGTGCAATCTCATCAAATGCCCACGAGTGGCGGAATCGCCGGTAAGTCTCGAATGCAGGCATCACGCAACCCTGTCGTTGCCGTCCAACTCGACCATGGGCGTGCATCATGTGGTGATCGGCGAGGTGGTCGGCATCCATATCAACGACGACGCGCTGACCGACGGCAAGGTGGATTGGGTCAAGATCCAGCCCCTCGCCCGCATGGGCTACATGGATTACACCACCGTCACGGAAGTGTTCACCATGAAAGGCCCCAAGGGCGAGGAAATCCGCCCCGGCCAGATCGGTGAAAGTTCCAAATCCAAGCTCTGGGACAAGGTCAAGGATTGGGACAAATACAAGGAAAAGACGTGACGCTTTGAGACGGGCGGGTCTCAGACCGACTCTCTTTCATTAATCTACCGCAACCCGTCCTTGCCTTCGGATTCCGCGTGCGTCAGACCCCCGACGCGGGGGAACGGGCGGCCGGAATCGGTCACCGCGACACACACCAGGATTTCGTCGGCCCGTGGCGCATCGGGCATGCCCACCTCCATACCGTCGAAATGGCTGCGCACATAGGCGGCGTCCTTGTGACCCAGCGGCACATCGATCCGCGCCCCCTGCCCACCCAGCTTCTTGACCGACGGAACAAGCGCGGCGCCCTTCTGGACTTCCTTGCGCAGCGGCGCGCCGAGCTTGGGATGCAGGATGGCGGCGGCATGTTCCCATTCGCCGTTTTCGCCGACGATGGCGGCCTTACCGTAGCTTTCGGCATCCTTCGGTTTGATGCCCAGCGCATCGACACACATTTTGCCAAGCACACCGCCGAGCTCCTCACCGATATCCATCAGCTTGTCGAGCTTCTGCGAAAACTTTCCGGCATAGGGGTTGGCGATGACCGCCATGGCGCAGGCCTTGCGGACGGGCGCCTTCACCTTGCGCCCGATATCCGTATAGGTGGTCTCGACGATCACCTGGGTTTTTCTGATTTTAGCCTTCATTATCTATTTCCATCCTCACCAACCACATCGGAATCCTTAAGCCCACCGGCGCGTTCATAGATCCGCGGCCCGGTTGCCATGGACTGAATCCACACCACCTCGTCGGCGCGCGGGGCATCGGGGATCGAGCATTCGATGCAATCGAAATGACTACGCACATAGGCCGCATTCACATGCCCCAGCGGCACGTCCACCGAACGGCCGGGACCCGCGACTTTCTTGGTCGACGGCACGATGGCGTTGGACGGCTTGATCAATTCGCGCATGCCATACCCGCCCGGCTCATGCCACAGCGCGGCATGTTCCAGTTCACCGTTTTCTCCGACAATGGCGGATTTGCCGTAGGCGACGACCTTGTCCGCGCCGCCCAAGGCGTCGATCAGACGCTGCGCCATGGCGGTGCCCAGTGGTTTCAACGCCGCCATCAGGGGCATGAGATCTTCCACATACTGACCCGCATAGGGGTTGGCCGTGATCGCCGCGATATAGCCCTTGAGCTGGGGCGGATCGGCGGGCGGGCCGAATTCGTGCAGCGCTTCCTCGATATGCACGACAAACTTCCGTACTTTCACAAGCTCGCCGAAATCGCCGGCCGCCGGCACCTGTATGTCGCTGATACGCCGTGAATCATCCATGATGTCCCTCTCTCCCTTTAAGCCGCATGGCCCTTCAACAGCCCCGCAGGCACTGATCCAACCACACGAAATTCCTTTTGCAATACCATCACTGCCGCGCTGATGTGTCCACCCCGGACCATGGCTTCGGCTCGGGCAACACCACCGTCCAGCGCGGACTGAATAGTCTCCCTCTCCAGATCGCCGACATCCGTCGTGACAAGCCGGTCGCCGAGATCGCTGTCGGGGTCCAACTCGCTGGCGGGCACCCGTTCGATGGCGGGATGGTCAGTATCCACCGCATTGGCGATCAGGGTAGCCGCCACATCGGCGGCGGCGGCGTTTGCGGCCAGCACGGTGACGGAATCGGCGATGCCGAGCGAGTGGCTGCGCCCCTTCCAGCCACTGGTGGCAATGCCACGGACCGGCATGTCATGGCTCAATGCACAGGTGCCGTCGATGGACGGCAGGTGATAATCACCCACCAGCCCGGCGGTCAGGCTGGCACCCGGCGTCAGATGAAACGCGATGTCGCCGCCATTATTGACGTAAGCCCGATCCAATTCCCGGCCCGCAATCAGCGCCGCCAGCATCTCATCGGCAACCGACCCGGCGACCGCCGCCATGGGAGTGACAAAGCAATCGTGATGGGGCCAGCAGGCGCCAGCCATGCGCACCGCCACGGGACCATGGGGAATCCATTGCGACATGGCCACCGGTTGACGCAATTTTTCGAGCTCGCCCACCAGGGTCGGCAAGATGTCGGGAAATTGCTCGGCCGCCTGTTGGTAGGCCGCCTCCATTTGGGTACGAGACCCAAACGCCTCGATCACTAGATCGATGGGACCGTGATTGAGATGAAGCCGCCGCCCGTCGGGCAACATCCCGATCTGTGGTTCCGCGAACATGTCAGGAATTTCCGTTCTGTCCCACATCGTAGGGCCAGGCGTGGTCCTCCTGCCACGGGACGGAGCGTGCCTCGCGGCTCTTCAAAACTTCCTCCAACGGCTTTATGCGGTCGCCATAGCCGCCGAGCTCGATGTAATCCTCCCGCGGCACGGTGAACTCGATGGGCGCCACCAGCGCCGGGGTCGGCACATAGCCGAACGAATTGTCCGGCATTTCGTTGACGTCCACCATCAGGGTGATGCCGCCGCCGGGCCACACGTAAACCGGCGCACCGCCGCAGGTGACCCGTGTCAGTGCCTTCTTGACCGAGCGGGTCAGGCGCACCGGATTAACCGTCACCCCGGCCCGCAGTGAACCGCCGGCGCCGCCCATGAACATCACCGAACAGAGCGCCGGCTCGCAATTCTCGCCGATACGGTCGACCACGACACGGACATCGGTGGGCATGTCCTGCTCCACCGGCTTGAGATCGTCATCGAGCACGAAATAGGCGGAATCCTGGCCGGTGGTCGACACCATCAGCAAGCGCTGGCCGGACCACGCAGTGTCGGGCTCGATTTTCTCGATGATATCCAGCGGATTGGTAATATCAGTGCCGCCCCACCCGGCGCCATGATCGGCCACCTGGAAATAGCG
>JABJKO010000194.1 GCA_018660305.1 Rhodospirillaceae bacterium | reverse complement strand
GGAAAGGATCAAACGGAAAACCATGGAAACCCGGCGCTTGCAATACCGCAAATACGCCGCTTAATATGATCAACCAGATGGGCCAGACCCTCTCTTAGATCAGGCCGCCAGATGTTCCATTTTATATGACGACGGACAATTACAAGGCCGTATTTGAATTGGCGCTAAAAGCCAGACTTAAACGCCTTGAGGATGTATTAAAAAACCGGGATGGCCTACATAAAGTCGTATTAATTACATACGAGGAGAGTAAGAAATCCGAAGCTGAGGCCATTGTTGAATGGGAATCAGAGAATGGCCCGGTAGCGGATCATCAAATCATATTTATAACTTCGTATGAATCCCCGACTGTTGGCTTATAAGCTTTTAGAGAGTTGATGACCTAGGCCGAAGCCCCCATTCAACCTTGTCCGTCCCAGATATTCTCTGTCAGACTTCCCGTATGAGGAAACTGACCACCATCATCTGCCTGACGATTGCCGTGCTTTTTGGAGGTGCGGGGGTGAGTGCGAGTGCGAGTGCTGATTACCAAAAGGGTTGGACCGCAGCCAACAGTGGTGACTTCGCAACTGCTCTGCGTGAATGGACACCTCTTGCGAAACAGGGGGATACCCGTGCCCAGACAGAGCTTTATGGGCCGGTCACTCACGTTCGGGACGGCGACACGATAAAAATAGGTCCCATTGCAGTCCGCCTTGAAGGCGTCTCAGCCCCTGAATTAAGGGAGAAGCTGGGCCAGCAGTCAAAGATTTTTATGCGGAATTTAGTGATTGGTAAGATAGTGTTGTGCCGTCTAAATGGAAGTAAAACGTATGACCGTTTCGTTGGCGTATGCTTTTTGGATAACAAGGATATTGGAGCGACTATTATTGCTAAGGGACTCGCTCGAGACTGTCCCCGATACTCAGGAGGCCGATATAAAAAATTACAAACAGCGTCGGCCAAACGAATGATTAAATTACCTAAGTACTGTCGTAGAAAGACGTATCGGTGATATCACTGGTTTATAATGCCTAAATATTAGTCATTATTATTATAGTGCCTAAATAATAATCATTCTAATCGGTTGGATGTGGTTCGCTCATTTAATGGTATCTAAAAAATAAACATAGTTTCAAAGCTTTAAAAAAATTTCCTTCTTTTCCCCGAGTTGGCAGGGTTATTGCAAATTACATCTTGTCATACGCAATCACCACAACGATGAGGGAAATTATGGACAAACGAACATCACTTATGCGGCGCTTTGTGGCGCCGTTAGTTGCCGCGGGTTTGCTGGCAAGCGCGACCGTTTCGCACGCTGCCGATACCATTAAGATCGGCATTCTCCATTCACTGTCCGGAACCATGGCCATCAGCGAGACCACGCTGAAGGACACCATGTTGATGCTCATCGATGAACAGAACAAAAAAGGCGGTTTGCTCGGCAAGAAGCTCGAAGCCGTCGTGGTAGACCCGGCCTCCAACTGGCCGCTCTTTGCGGAGAAGGCCCGTGAGCTGATCCAGAAGCATAAGGTCGTCGCCACGTTCGGTTGCTGGACATCGGTGTCGCGCAAATCGGTGCTGCCGGTCTTTGAAGAGCTGAACGGTATGCTGTTCTACCCGGTTCAATATGAGGGCGAGGAAAGCTCGCGCAACGTGTTCTATACAGGCGCGGCGCCGAACCAGCAGGCCATTCCCGCCGTGAAATATATGATGGGTGAAGACGGCGGTTCTGCCAAGCGCTGGGTGCTTCTCGGGACTGACTATGTCTATCCCCGGACCACCAATAAGATCCTCCGTGCCTTCCTCAAGGCAAAGGGCGTCGCCGATAGCGACATCATGGAAAAATACACCCCGTTCGGCCATTCCGACTGGCAGACCATCGTTGCCGATGTGAAGAAATTTGCCTCTGCTGGCAAGAAAACTGCCGTGGTGTCCACCATCAATGGCGATGCCAACGTGCCGTTCTACAAGGAGCTCGGCAACCAGGGCATCAAGGCTGAGGACATCCCGGTTATTGCTTTCTCCGTTGGTGAAGAGGAGCTCTCCGGCATCGACACCAAGCCTCTGGTCGGCCATCTCGCCGCCTGGAACTATTTCATGAGCGTCGACGTGCCTGACAACAAGGCCTTCATCAAGAGATGGACCAAATTCATCAAGGACAAGAAGCGGGTGACCAATGATCCCATGGAAGCTCATCACATCGGTTTCCAGATGTGGGTGCAGGCGGTCAATCAGGCTGGTTCTACCGATGTGGATGCGGTGCGGCAGGCTATGTACGGCCAGCGGGTTAAGTCACTGACCGGTACAATAGCCGAAATGCTGCCCAACCATCACCTGACCAAACCGGTGCTAATCGGAGAGATTCAGGAGAACGGCCAGTTCGAAACGGTTTGGAAAACCCCTGGCCCGGTGGCCGGCGATGCCTGGAGTGATTTCATTCCCGAGAGCAAGAAGCTCACGGCCAACTGGAAATACCCCTGGGTCTGCGGCAACTGCACCAAACCCAAGTTCAACTAAAACGACGCACAAGCGTCACTCGATAGGCGGATCGGGCGTCCCACACTCACATAAAGTGGGGCGCCAGGACGCCATCTTCCCAACGGCGGGACAAGATGGCAGATAAAATAAAAAAACAAATGGCGGGCTTTGGGCTCATCGCGGTCCTGATGTGTTGTGTCATCCTTCCGGTTGCCTCGGCGGCCGCTTCAGACGACATCAGCACCAAGGTTCAGCAGCTCGGCGCGCGTAGCTACAGCGCAAAGATCAAAGCCATAAACACGCTGGCGGCAACCGGTGATGAACGGGTGGCTCCCATTCTGGAAGCCTATCTCTCCCGGAAGCTATTTCGCGTGAAGAAAGACATGAAGGTCGTTATTGCCGAATCCTCAGGGGATGGCTTTCAGCTTATCGATCCTCTAGAGAATTCCAAGTTAGCGATCGTCAAAAGCAGCGACATAAAAAAACTGCGGCTCAATAACCGGGTTCGGCGCGCCATCTGGGCGGCGCTTGGCGGGCTGACGCTGGCGAGCAAGGATCCGGCCAAGAGGATCAAGGCCGCAGAGGCCGTATACAAGGCTCCCAAGAAACTTCAAATCGCCATACTGCAAAAGGCCGTTACGGCCGAGCAGGATCAGGATGTCAAACGCGCCCTTACCCGTGCGTTGGCCGCGGCGGAGCTGGTTCATGGTTCGACCACAGAAATCCGCGTGACTGCCGTGCAGTCGCTGGGGACCTTCGCGGACCCTGACGTCATGGCGCGGCTGCGCGGTCTTCTCAATAAGGCGGGTGACGGCAAATTTCAGGAACCAGATGCAATAGTAAGAGCGGCGGCTGAGTCTGCACTGTCGGCGATCCAGGAAGAAGTAGTTCTTTGGGATTTCCTCGGCAAGCTATTCCAGGGTCTCAGCCTCGCGTCGGTGCTTCTGCTGGCGGCAATTGGCCTTGCCATTACGTTCGGCGTGATGGGGGTCATCAACATGGCCCATGGCGAAATGGTGATGCTGGGCGCCTATACCACCTATTTGGTCCAGGAAGTGTTTCGCACTTACTGGCCGGTCGGGTTCGACTTCTCGCTCGCCGTCGCGGTGCCCGCTGCCTTTGTTGTTGCCGGCGCGTTCGGTGTCGCCATCGAGCGTGGCATTATCCGGTTTCTCTATGGCCGCCCGCTGGAGACATTGCTGGCGACGTGGGGTTTGAGTCTGATCCTGCAGCAAATAGTAAGGACCATTTTCGGCCCTACCAACAAGGAGGTGGGCAACCCGTCCTGGATGAGCGGCGCCATCGAGCTGAAGGGGGGCGCCCTGCTCACCTATAACCGGATCTGGATCATAGTCTTCAGTCTCGTAGTTGTTGCGCTGATTGCCCTGGTCCTTAAGAAGACGTCCTTTGGGCTACAAATGCGGGCCGTCACCCAGAACCGGCGCATGGCCAGTGCCATGGGGATCAAGACCGGCTGGGTAGACGCCATGACGTTCGGACTGGGATCAGGCATCGCCGGGATGGCCGGCGTCGCGCTGAGTCAGATTGACAATGTGAGCCCCAATCTGGGCCAGGCCTATATCGTCGATTCCTTCATGGTCGTCGTCTTTGGTGGGGTCGGTAATTTACTGGGCACGTTGTTTGGTGCGGTGACATTAGGCGTCGCCAACAAATTTATTGAAGCCTGGTCCGGCGCCGTGCTGGCCAAGATTTTCATTCTTGTTGCCGTCATCCTGTTCATCCAAAAACGCCCCCGTGGCCTGTTCGCGCTCAAGGGAAGGGCGGTGGAATCATGAACATGGATCGGTCTAACGGGCTATTTGCCGCCCTGTATGAAGACCGGGGCGGTCAGATTTTCCTCGGAATTCTCGCGACGCTAACCCTTGTTGTCCTACTGTTCCATCTGGTGGTTCCGCCAGATTCACCGCTTCACGTACCGACCTGGGTCGTGGCGCTCATGGGCAAGTATCTGTGCTACGCGTTGCTGGCGCTGAGTGTCGATCTGATATGGGGTTTCTGCGGTATTCTCAGCCTGGGGCACGGGGCCTTCTTCGCTCTTGGCGGCTACGCCATGGGCATGCACCTCATGCGCCAGATCGGGGATCGGGGGGGCTACGGCAATGCGGAGTTGCCCGATTTCATGGTGTTCCTGAACTGGAAGGAGTTGCCCTGGTACTGGCACGGGTTCGACAGCTTTGCCTTTGCTGCCCTGATGATTTTTCTCGTACCGGGCCTGCTTGGTTTCGTGTTCGGCTGGCTGACCTTCCGGTCGCGGGTGACCGGGGTTTATCTCTCCATCATCAGCCAGGCCATGACCTATGCGTTACTGTTGGCCTTCTTCCGCAACGAAATGGGGTTTGGTGGCAATAACGGGCTGACGGATTTCAAGGAATTGCTGGGGTTCGATCTGAAATCTGATGGTATGCGCTCATCGCTGTTCGTTGCCTCGGCACTGGCGCTCGCGATGGGCTATGTCATCTGCCGGTTTATCGTTTCATCAAAACTCGGACGGGTGCTTGTGGGCATACGCGATGCGGAAGACCGCATCCGTTTCCTCGGATACCGGGTGGAGCATTACAAACTCTTCGTTTTTACCCTGTCATCCATGATGGCCGGTCTCGCCGGCGCGCTCTATGTCCCTCAGGTAGGGATCATCAATCCGGGTGAATTCTCGCCGGCGAACTCCATCGAGATTGTCATCTGGGTCGCCATCGGTGGGAGGGGATCTTTGTATGGCGCTGCGCTGGGCGCCGTGCTAGTCAATTACGGCAAAACCTATTTCACCAGCGCTCTGCCCGAAGCTTGGCTGTTCGTGCTCGGTGGCCTGTTTATTGCGGTTACACTGTTCTTCCCCAAGGGAATCGTAGGTAGTCTCGCGTCCTTCCCGTCATTGCGCCGCTCCGCTAAGGCCGAACCCCCCACAGGAGGCGCCGATGGCTGAAATCCAAAGAAAATCTAGCGGCTCACCCATTCTCTATCTCGACGGGGTATCGGTCACGTTTGATGGCTTCAAGGCGCTCAACAGCCTGAGCTTTTATGTGGAGCCAGGGGAGATGCGCGCCATCATCGGGCCAAACGGTGCCGGCAAGACAACCATGATGGATGTGATCACCGGTAAGACCCATCCCGACAAGGGCGAGGTCGTGTTTGACGGGCTGACGGATCTGACAAGACTGGATGAGACAGCCATCGCCAATCTTGGTATCGGACGCAAATTTCAGAAACCGTCTGTCTTCGAGAATCACACTGTGTTTGAGAATCTGGAACTTGCCTTGAAGGCAGACCGGCGTGCCAAGGCCTCACTCTTCTTTCGCCTGTCGGTCACAGAATGCGACCGCATCGACGAGGTGTTTGAGATCATCGCTCTGGGCCATCTGCGCGATCAAATTGCCGGTGCTCTGTCGCACGGCCAGAAGCAGTGGCTCGAAATCGGGATGCTTCTGATGCAGGACCCCGGTCTGCTTCTGGTGGATGAACCCGTCGCCGGCATGACCGATGCGGAAACGGAACAGACGGCCACGCTGCTTCGTGAAATTTCACAACACAGCTCTATTGTCGTGGTTGAGCATGACATGGAGTTTATTCGCTCCCTCGACACAAGAGTGACCGTTCTCAATGAAGGCTCGGTTCTGGCCGAAGGGTCGTTGGATTATTTGCAGAACAACCAGCAGGTCATCGATGTCTATCTGGGGCGCTAGATCATGCTGACCGTAAAGAACGTCGATCTATTTTATGGCGCCAGCCAGGCGTTGCGTGGTGTCACGCTGGCGGCGCCGGTGGGGCAGGTCACCTGCGTCCTCGGGCGAAACGGCGTCGGGAAATCCAGTCTGCTCCGCGCCATCATGGGCCATGAAAAAGTGGCCCATGGGGAGATCCAGTGGGAAGGGCAGAACGTGACCACCATGGCGCCCCACGAACGATCGGCGCGGGGTATCGCGCTGGTGCCTCAGGGGCGGGAGATATTTCACCTGCTGACCGTCGAGGAAAACCTCAAGACCGGATTCGCTTCGTTGCCCCGCGGGCGCCGGACCATTCCCGATGAGATATTCGAGCTGTTCCCGGTGTTGGCGGAGATGATGCATCGCCGAGGCGGTGATCTGTCCGGAGGCCAGCAACAACAGCTCGCTATCGCGCGGGCCCTGGTTACACGACCGCGTTTGCTTCTTCTGGACGAGCCCACGGAAGGCATTCAGCCGTCCATCATCAAAGATATCGGCCGGGTCATCCGGCGTCTGGCGGAGGAAGGCACCCAGGTGACGGAACGCACCCCGCGGGATACGGTGCGGGAGATCGAAAATGCGATCACTCATCTGGCAAAGAAAGGTGACATGGCCATTGTGCTGGTGGAACAGTATTTCGAATTCGCCCGTGATCTGGCCGACCGCTATGCCGTCCTCGATCGCGGGGAAGTCGTCATTGACGGTGCCATAGCAGACATGGACGAGACCGATGTGCGCCGCTATCTCACGGTCTGACGCGCTGCGCGCAGCGTCGCCCGCGCGAAGCTGGTCGGATGGTGCTGCGAGGATCGCCGTGATTGGCATCGACGGTACCACGCGGCTGCGCGATCTCTATCAATCCGATCCCTGCCGCGTTTTGTTTCCCCGCCCGGCGGCCGGGGCGCCCTTGGAAGGGATCATCATAACCACCTCCGGCGGGATCGTCGGCGGCGATAGGATCTCGCTCGAGATTGAAGCGGGTGACGGCAGTGTGGTCACCATGACGACCCAGGCAGCCGAGAAGATTTATCGGTCGAGTCGAGCGACGTCCCAGATGAACATTTCTGTCGCGGTTGGGGAGGAGGCGGTTCTCGAATGGATGCCTCAGGAAACCATTTTGTTCGATGGTGCCCGGTTGCGGCGCTCCATTGCCATCGATGTGGCCTCCAGCGCCCGCCTCCTGTGCGGCGAATTCATTGTGTTTGGCCGCCGGGCGCGTGGTGAAACTTTTACCCATGGGTTTCTACATGATAGCTGGCGGATCAATCAGGACGACCGCCTTCTCTGGGCGGATGCCTTGCATCTTGCCGATGATATCGAGGCGATTATGGTCAGGCCCATATCGTTTGACGGTGCCGCGGCCCACGGTACCATGATCTATCACGGTCACGATGCCGAGACTCATCTGGAGACCGCGAGGGCGTTGTTAAAGGAGGCGGAGAGTGGTAAGTGTGTGGCTGCGGCGACCTGTCTGGGATCGCTGTTGATCATGCGGTTCCTGGGGACGGATGCGGCGGACACGCGTCGGACCATAACCGGTTTCTGGTCGTCCTTTCGCGACACAGTTCTTGATTTACCCGCGCGCCTGCCCAGGGTGTGGGAAGCATAAAGAAATAGGGGAGAGTGGGAATGCAGCTAACGCCAAGAGAAAAAGACAAACTGCTGGTTGCCATGGCGGCAAACGTGGCACGGCGGCGGCTTGAGCGAGGCGTCAAGCTCAACCATCCGGAGGCCATCGCGCTGATCACCGATTTCGTGGTCGAAGGCGCCCGGGACGGACGGCGTGTGGCTGAGCTGATGCAGGACGGCGCAACCGTGATCAGCCGCAATCAGGTTATGGAGGGTATTCCCGAGATGGTCCCCGAAATCCAGGTCGAAGCGACCTTCCCCGACGGCACCAAGCTGGTGACCGTCCATCAGCCGATCCGGTGAGGAGAAAAACATGATTCCAGGCGAAATCTTCCCGGCGGATGGCACCATCACGCTTAACGAAGGGTCTGAAACCCTTGAGCTTGAGATAGCCAATACGGGAGACCGGCCCATTCAGGTGGGGTCCCACTATCATTTTTTTGAAACCAACGAAGGACTGTCCTTTGACCGTGAGGCGGTGAAGGGCATGCGGCTCGACATACCGGCCGGCACCGCCGTGCGGTTCGAGCCTGGCCAGACCCGGACGGTCCGGCTGATCCCATACCAAGGCGCGCGGGTGGTGATCGGCTTCAACGCCGAGATCAACGGATCGTTGGAGGACTGAAATCATGGCCTATGAAATCGAACGCGCGGCCTATGCCGACATGTTTGGCCCCACGGTGGGCGACAAAGTTCGTCTCGCCGATACGGAACTGTTTATCGAGGTGGAGGAAGACCGGACTCTCTATGGCGAGGAGGTCAAGTTTGGCGGTGGCAAGGTCATCCGGGACGGCATGGGACAGTCCCAGGTTAGCCGCGCTGACGGCGCCGTCGACACCGTCATCACCAACGCGCTGATCGTCGATCACACCGGCATCTACAAAGCCGACATCGGTTTGCGCGATGGGCGCATTGCTGCCATCGGCAAGGCGGGAAACCCCGATGTGCAGTCGGGCGTCGATATTGTCATAGGCCCCGGTACCGAGGCCATCGCGGCGGAGGGCAAGATCGTTACCGCCGGGGGGCTCGACGTGCACATTCATTTCATCTGCCCGCAGCAGATCGATGATGCGCTCTATAGTGGCATGACCACCATGATGGGCGGCGGCACTGGTCCGGCGGCCGGCACCAACGCTACCACCTGCACGCCGGGTGCCTGGCATCTAGGGCGCATGCTTCAGGCCGCGGAGGCCTTTCCCATGAACCTGGGTTTCTTCGGCAAGGGCAACGCTTCGACCCCCGACGCGCTGGAGGAGCAGGTTAAAGCCGGAGCCTGCGCCCTTAAACTCCACGAGGATTGGGGGACGACGCCGGCTGCCATCGATACCTGCCTATCCGTGGCCGATGAATTTGACGTTCAGGTATTGATCCATACGGACACGCTGAACGAATCCGGCTTCGTGGAGAACACCATCGCCGCCTTCAAGGGCCGGACCATCCATGCCTTCCACACCGAAGGCGCCGGCGGCGGCCATGCGCCCGACATTATCAAGCTGTGCGGCGAGGCCAATGTGATACCGTCCTCCACAAACCCGACCCGTCCTTTCACCGTCAACACGGTGGACGAGCATCTGGATATGCTGATGGTGTGCCACCATCTCGATCCTAAAATTCCCGAAGATGTGGCGTTCGCGGAAAGCCGAATCCGGCGAGAGACCATTGCAGCCGAAGATATCCTGCACGACATGGGGGCGTTCTCCATCATCGCGTCCGACAGCCAGGCCATGGGCCGGGTGGGAGAGGTGATCATTCGCACCTGGCAGACCGCCGACAAGATGAAGCGCCAGCGCGGACGTCTGTCGGAAGAAACCGGCGAGAACGATAATTTCCGGGTCCGGCGCTATGTGTCGAAATACACCATCAACCCGGCCATCGCCCACGGCATCTCGAAGCATGTGGGCTCCATAGAGGTTGGCAAGCTCGCCGATCTGGTGCTGTGGGACCCCGCCTTCTTCGGGGTGAAACCGAATGTCGTGCTGAAATGCGGCAGCATCGCCGCTGCCCCCATGGGCGATCCCAACGCGTCGATCCCGACGCCCCAGCCGGTTCATTACCGGCCCATGTTCGCGTCTTTTGGAAAGTCGCTTACCCGGTCGTCGGTGAGTTTTGTCAGCCAGGCCGGTTTGGAGGCAGGTATCGGCGATGCGCTAGGGCTGGAACGCGATCTCCTGCCGGTTTCCAACACGCGCGGCGGCATCGGCAAGGGGGCCATGACCCTCAACGACGCGACGCCTTCCATCGAGGTGGATCCGGAAACCTACGAGGTCCGGGCCAATGGCGAACATCTGGTTTGCGAGCCGGCGGATGTTCTGCCCATGGCGCAACGCTATTTCCTGTTCTGAGGTAATGGTCGTATGAAACGAGCCATCGAAGCCGTGGCACGGGGAGACTGGCCCCTGGCGGATACTGTCGGCTCGGTGACCCTCGACTACGACGCACGACATCGCAGACGGATCCGGCTGGATTGCGCAGACAGCGGACCGGTATTGCTCGATCTTGAACACGCGGTGGCCCTTCGCAGTGGCGACGGCTTGCGTGTGGAAGGCGGCGGCTGGATCGCGGTGCAGGCGGCCGAGGAAGATCTGGTCGAGATACAGGCGGACACGGCTCACAGCCTCCATCGCATTGCCTGGCATCTGGGCAACCGTCACTGCCCGGCCGAAATCCATGCCGACCGAATTTACATCCGGCGCGATCATGTGATCGAGGCCATGCTCGAGGGCTTGGGGGTACAGCTTGTCCCCGTAAAGCGTCCATTCGATCCCGAGGGCGGGGCCTACGCGGAAGGGCATGGGCATGGCGCATAGCGCTCCGCTCTATCGCCTGCTGAGCTGGTTGTCGCCCAACTATCCGGTGGGTGCGTTCGCCTACAGCCATGGGTTGGAATACGCAGTAGAGGCGGGGCGCGTGGCGACCGCCGAGGATTTGGTCGGTTGGGTTGAAACCGTGCTTCTTCTTGGCACGGGACGTATTGATGGCGTTCTGTTTCGCGAGGCCTTTCTGGCTACCGATGAAAAAAACTGGGACCGGTTGGAAGAAATGTCGGTGTTGGGCGCCGCGTTTCAGCCAACTGCAGAGATAGCCCTTGAATCACGGTCGCAGGGTGACGCCTTTTTGTCGGCGACGACAAAGGCCTGGCCAGCACCCGCATTTGTGCGCGCCCCCAAGAGCGCTGTCTATGCCGTTGCGGTTGGATTGGCCTGCGCCGCTCACGGAATCGAGCTGGAATCCGGTATGGGCGCCTATTTCCATGGCTTCGCGGCAAATCTCGTATCGGCCGGGGTGCGGCTCATTCCCCTGGGGCAATCGGATGGGCAGGCTTCCCTGGCCGCGCTTGAGCCTGTCGTTGCGCAGGCGGCGGCCTGTGCGATGGACACGGATTTGGTAGATATGGGGTCGGCTGCCCCGCTGCTTGATCTCGCTTCCATGCAACACGAAACCCAATATTCGAGGCTTTTCAGGTCATGACCAATTCACTCCATGGCCCCCTGCGCGTCGGTATTGGTGGCCCTGTCGGGTCGGGCAAAACCGCGCTGACCGATGCGCTGTGCAAGCATCTCCGCGACCGCTACGAGATCGCGGTGGTGACCAACGATATCTATACCCAGGAAGACGCCCAGTTTCTCACCCGCTCGGGCGCCCTGTCGCCTGATCGCATCACCGGCGTGGAGACTGGTGGCTGTCCCCATACCGCCATCCGCGAAGATGCCTCCATGAACCTGGCCGCCATTGCCGATTTGAGCGCGAAATTCCCGGCGCTTGATCTGGTGATTGTGGAATCCGGCGGCGACAATCTGGCGGCCACGTTCAGCCCGGAACTGGCCGATATTACGATCTATGTCATCGACGTCTCGGCCGGCGACAAGATCCCGCGCAAGGGCGGTCCCGGCATTACCCGCTCTGATCTCCTGGTCATCAACAAGATCGACCTCGCGCCGCTGGTGGGGGCCGATCTCGGTGTCATGGACCGCGACGCAAAGATGATGCGGGGCGACAAACCCTTCGTCTTCACCAACATCAAGAACGGAGACGGCGTTGCCATCATTGCGCATTTTATAGCAGAAACAGGGGGCCTAGAAATATCTGTGGCCGAGTCACCAGCAGTTAGAATCTGACTACTGACGTTGATTTACCAACCTCACTACCCGCAATCGTTCCAAGAACAGCGCCGACTGCGGTGGCAATGGTTCTCCTGCTTAGATAATGTCGTGCAGTACTAAAGCAGGATGGCTCGGGGCATCTTCGACCCGGTAAGTCTTGGCGACCTTGCCGTCGGCGCCGATCAGGATGCTGACGCGCTTGGGGCGTTCCTGTTCCTGCAGGACATCCGGAACTAGCGTGGGGGCAGAAAACCGGCAGATTGGCGCTGTCAAAGCAAAATTCTTGCCTTATTTCATTCGTCCATGGGTTGTAGAAAATTGCTGGAATTCTGCGCGTCTCATAGGTTGCCAGAAATCACAATTTCAACCCAAATCGCGTTAGTTTGACAACGCCTGCTGGGGTGTTGTGTCGAGGGGGTCTTAGTCTGCGGGGTATGAGGTAAGAACTCCACCCACACCCCATTCTCTCTACCCATTCCGAATATTCTCTGTCAGACTTTCCGTATGAAAAACCTGACCGCCACACTCTGCCTGACGATTGCCGTGCTTTTTGGAGGTGCGGGGGGTGTCGTGGGGTTCGCTAGGTCATAGTTACCTAAGGTTCATCGACCCCATAAAACCAGGTCTAAGTTCCTTAGTTGTATAACAACGCGCTCCACCAGTTCCAGTCGGAACATACCGCAATACGTATCCGTCTTTGATGTAAAAGATATTATTACAAGCAGCAAAATTTGATACGCAATTAGAGAACTGACTGTAGTTCACGGAATTCAAATATCCATTGGGGTTTATGTTTGCAAAACCACTTTCAAAACAACCACCAACATTTCTACCATTCACATAATTCCAAATTTTAGTACCGTCAGAGGTTGTGGTCTTTACAACAGGTACGCTAATGAAAAAAGGATGCTTCTCTAAATTTGATACAGGTCTACCAACTGTCCGTCGTCATATAAAATGGAACATCTGGCGGCCTGATCTAAGAGAGGGTCTGGCCCATCTGGTTGATCATATTAAGCGGCGTATTTGCGGTATTGCAAGCGCCGGGTTTCCATGGTTTTC
>JABJKO010000071.1 GCA_018660305.1 Rhodospirillaceae bacterium | reverse complement strand
GGGGAGGGGGAGAGGGCCGGTGCGACTGAAAAATTTTACAGGGAGACAAAAATGGCTTCTGAGCCCGCGCCCGGATTCGGCCCGTACGATCCAAAAACCAACAAGCTGCTGAGCTTTCACGATCACCGCGAAAAATTTCTCTCCGGCGAAGACACGCCGCGGGCTTATCTGGAACGCAGCCTTGAGGTGATCAACCGCTGCGATGAGGCAGTCATGGCCTGGGAGTATCTCCAGATCGACCGGGCCCGCGAAATGGCCGACACGTCGACCAAGCGCTATGCCGACGGCAAGCCCCTATCGCCGGTCGACGGCATGCCCATCGGGCTCAAGGATCTCATCGAGACCGTCGATATGCCCACCGAATATAATTGCGAGCTGTTCAAGGGAAACCAGCCGATCCGCGACGCCATCTCGGTCTATTATCTGCGCCAGGGGGGCGCGGTGCTGCTCGGCAAGACCGTGACCGTAACCCTCGGTGGCGGCGATCCATGCAAATCGCGGAACCCGTTCGACACCAGACGCACGCCGGGCGGCTCCTCGGCCGGTTCATGTGCCGCGGTTGGGTCCGCCATGATTCCCGGCGCGCTGGGTACCCACGCCCGTGGTTCGACTATTCGGCCGGCCAGTTTCTGCGGCGTTTATGGGCTCAAGGCGACTTTCGGTGCGATCAACCGGCAGGGCAGCTATTCGGCGGCCCACAGCCTGGATCATCTGGGAGTCATCGCCGGTTCCATCGAAGATATGTGGATCATGGCGCGCTATATCTCGGAGCATGCCGGCGGCGATCCGGGGCATCCCGGCCTTTATGGCGGCCGCATGCCTCCGGAACCGAAAAAACCGGCACGCATGATCGTGCTGGAGACCGCCGGATGGGACGCAACCGACGAAGCCAGCAAGGAAGCGTTCGAGGGCTTGATCCGCCAGCTTTCCGATGCGGGAGTCGAGATTTACACCCGCAAGGACGACCCGGCCATCGAGGCCTATGAAAGCGAAACCCACAACTCGCCGGAGCTGTGGCGTAAGCTATACCGGTTCGAGATGCGCTGGCCCATGTATCAATATCTCGATTATGACGCAGACAAGATCCCGCCGCGGCTCAAGGCCGGCGTGCAGGAAGGCGCAGGACTGACCCAGGCCGAGTACCGGGCCGCGCTGGTGCAGCGCGCCCACTGGCGCAACATGCATGACGAGCTGGCACAACGCTGCGATGGCATGATCACGCTGGGCTCGCCCGGCCCCGGCCCCATCGGCATCGATCAGGGCAGCGCCATCTTTAACGAATCGTCGTCCATCATCGGCATGCCGGCCATCTCCCTGCCCCTGCTCGCCGTAGAGGACGTGCCGCTCGGCGTGCAGCTCCAAGGCTACACCGACGGCGACGAAGCGCTGACCGCCACCGGCCGCTGGATCTCGCAGCATGTCCTGAAAACTTAGGAGACCCCGATGGCTGATTATCGTCTTGGGGTCGATGTCGGGGGTACCCACACGGATTTGGTGCTGGCCAATCCCGCGACCGGCGCGCTGGAAATCGAAAAGGTGCAGAGCACGCCGTCAAATCCGTCCATCGCGGTTCTCGACGGCACGCGGCGGCTTCTGGCCCGTGGTATCGGACCGGAAGAGATCGATTTTTTCAGCCACGGCACCACGGTCACCACCAACGCCCTGCTCGAAATGAAGGGCGCCAAGGTCGGGCTGCTGATAACCAAGGGCTTTCGCGCCATTCAGGAAGTCCAGAGCCAGGCCCGCGAGGGCAACCAGTTCAAGCTCAAGTTCCGCCGTGCCAAGGCCCTGGTGCCGCAGCGCCTGACCCGCGAGATCGGCGGGCGCATCGGCTATACCGGCGAGGAAGTCGACCCTCTGGACGAGGAAGACATCCGCCGTGCGGTGTCGGAACTGCGTGATGAAGGCGTGGTGTCCTTTGCCGTCTGCTACATCTTTTCGTTCATGAATGAAGGTCACGAACGGCGCACGGCGGAGATTATCCGCGAAGAGGCCCCGGGGGCCTTCGTGTCATTATCATCGGATGTGCTGAGCCGTATCCGCGAATGGCCCCGCATGTCGACCACACTCCTTAATGCCTATCTGGAACCGGTGCTCACGCGCTACTGCGCGGATCTGGATGGTGGGCTGGATGAGGCGTCGGTCGGCACACCGCGCCGTTTCCTGATGCAGTCCAATGGCGGGGTCATGCCACTGGGAGCCACCGCCGGCGGTGGGCGCACCGTGCGCACCCTGCTATCGGGTCCAGCCGCCGGCGTACAGGCGAGCGGTTACGTGCTGGGAGAACAGCAGGGCTGGTCGCACATCGTCACCATGGATATGGGCGGCACCAGCTGCGATATCGCCTTTATCCAGAACGGCGTGCCCCTTGAAGTGACCGAGGGAAATATCGCCGAGCGCCGCCTCGATGTGCCGGCCTTCGACATCAGTACTATCTCGGCCGGCGGCGGTACCATCGCGCGGGTCAACGCGGCGAACTTCATGTCGGTGGGACCGGACAGCGCCGGCGCGGAACCGGGGCCGGTCTGCTACGGCAAGGGCGGCGAACGACCCACCATCACCGATGCCGATCTGGTGTGCGGCTATCTCAACCCGGGTCATCTGCTGGGGGGTGAGACCACGCTGGACAAGGAAGCCGCCGCCGCCGCCATCGAGAAAACCATTGCCACACCCATGGGGCTGTCGGTGTCCGAAGCCGCCGCCGGTATCGGACGGCTGATCAATGCCCGCATGGCCGACGAGATCCGCGTTCAGGCCGCCAAGAAAGTCATCGATCTGTCGGAATTTACCCTGGTGCCGTTTGGCGGGGCCGGGCCGGTCCACGCGGTCATGGTCGCCGACGATCTGGGCATCCCCCGCGTCCTTGTCCCGCCCAATCCCGGGGCGTTCTCCGCGTTGGGTCTGTTGTGCTCGGACGTGGTGCACGATTACATCCGATCCGAAGTCCGCGATATCAGGGATCTGCCGGCCGATCATGCGGAAAGCGCTTTCAAGGAGCTGGAGGGCCACGCGGCCGATGATCTGTCCGGCGAAGGGCTGGGCGACCACGAGCGCGACTACATCCGTGAGCTTGATCTGCGCTACGCGGGCCAGGGTTATGAAATCCGGACGCCGCTGGAGGGGTTGGAAGCGTCCCCGATGACAGCCAACGGTCTCGATCAGGTGCAGGAACGGTTTCACGAACTGCATCACAGCCTGCACGGTCATTCCGCGCGGGATCAGGAAATCGAGCTGGTCAGCTACCGCGTCCGGGTTCGTGTCCCGGTTCCCAAACAGGCCCTGCCGGAAATTGATCCCCCGGGCGACATTGCGCCCGCCAGCCTCGGCAGCCGTCAGGTGACATTCGACGGGCGCGAGCATTTCGAGGCACCGGTCTACACGCGCAACGATTTGACCTTCGCGCCCCTGCAGGGACCGCTGATCATCGAACAATTCGATTCCACCACCGTCCTGCCCCCGGGCTGGACCGCGACTTTGGACAAATACGGCAATATCGTCGTGGAAAAGGATTAGTCCGCCATGACGGTAGACCCCATCACCGTCGAATTACTGCGCAACCGGATCGCCAGCACCATGGAGGAGATGGATTATCATCTGTTCCGGTCGGGCTATTCCACCATCGTCCGGGAATCGCGGGATTTCAGCTGTGTGGTGGTCGACGCGCAGGGGCGCATTCTGGTGGCCCCCTGGCTGTTCCTCCATGGCGCGGTTTACTACTACTGTGTCCAGCGCATTTATGAAATTTACGGCAAGGACGATCTGGCCGAGGGCGACGTGTTCGTCACCAATCATCCTTATGAAGGGATGATGCCGCACGCCTCGGACATGGGGTTCTTCGCGCCCATCTTTCACGACGGAAAGCTGGTCGCGTTCGCCGGAACCGTGGCGCATAAGGCAGACGTGGGCGGCACCGTGCCGGGCAGCACATATGGCTCCGCCAGCGAGCTTTACCACGAAGGCTTGATGCTGCCGCCGATCCGCGTGCATCGCGCGGGCGAACCCATCGAGGACGTGCTGCGCCTGATTGCCGCCAACACACGGGCCCCTTATGTGATGATGGGCGATATTTCCGGTCAGATCGGGGTGACCCGAATTGCCCGTCAGCAAATCCACGGCATGTGCGACAAATTCGGCGCCGATACGGTCACCGGGGCGATGGATTCGATGATCGATGCCTCGGCCCGGGAATTCGAAGCGGCGTTGAAACAGATCCCCGAGGGCGAAGGTGAAGCGGAAGGCTTTCTCGATCACGACGGGGTCGATCTGAATACGAAAGTCCGGTTGCATGTCCATGTCGCCATCAAGGACGGACAAGTCCATTTCGATTTCAGTGGCAGCGACCCGCAGACCCAGGGGCCGGTTAATCTGCGGCTCGCCACCGTTGAATCGTGCGTGTTCTTTTGTCTGCTGGGGATGATCGATCCCAATCTGCGTTACAGCGATGGTATGCGCGATCTGATCACGCTTAAATTCGCCGAGAAATCCGTATTGAATTCGGAACCGCCGCGACCATGCTCCAGCTACATGAAGTGTTGCCAGAAGGTGATGGACATCACCCTGATGGCGCTGGACGCCATCCTGCCCGGCCGCGCCATCGCCAATTCCGGTGGCAGCGGCGGCTCCATCATCGTCGCCTGGAAGGGCGATACGCGGCGCAAACACGGCAATCAGTATGAAATCTTCGGTTCGGCCTATGGCGCCGGCGACGGGGTGGATGGTGCGTCGGGCACCACGGTCAATCTGATCAATCTCTATGCCGCACCGGTGGAGATCATCGAGGCCGAATTTCCCTGCCGCATCCACAGCTTCGAGATGGGCACCGATTCAGGGGGTCCGGGAGAATTCCGCGGCGGGCTAAGCTTCCGCCGAACCTATGAGCTCCTTGAACCGGCCGAGATCGTCTACCGGGGCGACCGCGCCATCGAAGCACCGCAGGGGCTACGCGGCGGTAAGCCCGGCGGACACAGCCGGTTTATCGTCAATCCGGGAACCTCCCGTGAGGAAATCATGCCCAGCTCCGCCCGACTGCACCTGGAAGCGGGAAATGTTTTCAGCGTACAACCGCCCGGTGGCGGCGGTTATGGCGATCCGGCCAGGCGCGACCCGGCGGCGCTGGCAGACGATATTGCCGAAGGATTCGTCAGCGAAGAAGCCGCCACACGAGACTATTGTTGAGTAAATCATGACCGTCGATCCCATCACCGTAGAGCTACTGCGCAACCGCATTGCCAGTCTGATGGAGGAAATGGATTACCATTTCTACCGCTCCGGTTATTCCACCATCGTGCGGGAATCCCGCGACTTCAGCTGCGTCATCGTCGACCCGCAGGGCAGATTACTGGTAGCGCCCTGGATGTTCTTCCATGCGCCGGTTTATTACCATTTGGTGCAGCGGATCCTGTCGCACTACGGCGAAGACGATCTGGCCGATGGCGACGTGTTCGTCACCAACCATCCCTATGAAGGCAATCTGCCCCACGCCTCCGACATGGGATTCATCGCGCCGATTTTTCATGATGGCATCCTGGTGGCGTTCGCGGGCACCATCGCCCACAAGGCGGATGTGGGCGGCACCGTGCCGGGAAGCACCTATGGATCCGCCACCGAGCTCTATCACGAAGGCATGATGATTCCGCCCATCCGTATCGAGCGGGCTGGCAAGCCCATCGACGATGTGATGCGGCTGATCGCCGCCAACACCCGCGCGCCTTACGTGGTATTGGGCGATATCTCCGGCCAGATCGGCGTCACGAGGATCGGCCGGCTGCATATGCATGAAATGTGCGAACGCTTTGGCGCGCAAACGGTCGTTGATGCCATGGATGCCATGATCGAGGCGTCGGGCGCGGAATTCAGCGCGGCGCTGAAAGACATTCCCGACGGCAACAGCGAGGCGGTCGGCTATCTGGATCACGATGGCGTCCATGTGGACAAAAAGGTCAAACTCCATGTCCGGCTTGAGGTGAAAGACGGCAAGCTGCATTTCGATTTCACCGGCTGCGATCCGCAGACGGCGGGACCGGTAAATCTGCGTATCGGCATGGTGGAGGCGGCGGTTTATTTCTGCATGATCGGCATGATCGATCCGAATTTGCGCTACAGCGACAGCATCCGCGATCAGGTCACCTTCAAATTCGCCGAAAAATCGGTGGTCAGCGCCGAGCCGCCCCGGCCGTGTTCCAG
>JABJKO010000056.1 GCA_018660305.1 Rhodospirillaceae bacterium | reverse complement strand
GCCTGGAAGACAAGGTCACAATCGAGTACGGCGACTTCCATGAGCTGCCGTACGAAGACGGGTCGATGGACTGCTGGTAGTCGCAGGATTCGCTGTATCACGGCGGGGATCGCCTTCGCGTCCTGAACGAGGCCTATCGTGTGCTCAAGTCCGGCGGGCGGCTGGCCCTTTCCGATTTTGTTCTCGATTCAAAGATTCCGGATGCCGAACGGCCGCACATAGAAGATGTGGTCGGTGGCCCTAACATGTGGTCGTACGAGCGTTACCGTGATGCTCTGGAAGTGATGGGGTTCCGTCTGGTGGAGACATTTCACGGCTTCCGCCCCGTGCGGGATACGTTTGCCCGCTTGCGTGCGCGCTTTGCCGAGCTCGAGTCAGACCCCGCGGTGCGGGAAGCCGGCCCGGAAGCGTATGATCGGACGCTTTATCGCCTCGGTCTGTGGGTTGAAGAAGCCAACAAACATCATATCGGCTGGGGCTATTGGGTCGCCGAGAAACCCTGACCGCTGCCGATAGATTAAGACGCTAGGCGGAAATACGTCGGCGCCAAGACATCGACATGGATTGCCGGGTCAAGCCCGGCAATAACGACGGAACGTTGTCATGCCCGCGCTCGACGCGGGCATCCATGTTGATGTCTGGCGCCGCCGTGCATCCTCCATCAAGTGGGCATGCCTGCGTCTAAACGATCTGAAAGCCAACCGGCTCAGATCATTTCGCGTACGTCGATCAGGCGGCCGGTGACGGCGGCTGCCGCTGCCATTGCCGGGCTGACCAAGTGAGTGCGCCCACCGATCCCCTGCCAGTTTGTGAAGTTGCGGTTCGAAGTCGAGGCGCACCGTTCACCCCGCCGCAGACGGTCGCCGTTCATGGCTATGCACATGGAACAGCCGGGTTCACGCCATTCAAAGCCGGCTTCAATAAAGATCTTGTCGAGGCCCTCTGCCTCGGCTTCAGATTTAACCAGCCCTGATCCCGGCACCACGACTGCGCCGACATTATCCGCGACCTTGCGTTTCTCAACGATCTTGGCGGCGGCCCTCAGATCTTCGATCCGGGCGTTCGCGCAGGAGCCAATGAAGACGCGGTCAATGTCGATGTGCGACAGTGGTGTACCGGCCTCAAGACCCATGTACAACAGCGCCTGCTCCATCGCAGCGCCTTTCTTGGGATCGTCGATCGCCTTTGGATCAGGTGCGCTCGCTGTGATAGGCAGGACGTCCTCTGGTCTGGTGCCCCAGGTCACATGCGGCGTGATTTCGCTCGCATCGAGCGTCATCTCGGTATCGTAACGTGCCGCGGTATCGCTCTTCAGCGATGACCAGTACGATACAGCAGCGTCGAAATTAGCGCCCTGCGGGGCCATCGGCCGGCCTTTCAGGTAGGCAATTGTGGATTGGTCCGGTGCGATCAGGCCGGCCCGCGCACCGGTCTCTATGGTCATGTTACAGACGGTCATGCGGCCTTCCATTGAGAGCGCATCAATCGCCGAGCCCGTGTACTCGATGACGTGGCCAGCCGCGCCAACAGCACCGATTTTGCCCACAATCGCTAAAATCAAATCTTTTGCGAAACTGCCAGCCGGCAATGTGCCCTCGATTGTAACCTTCATATTGCGAGAGCGTTCTTGGATCAGTGTCTGGGTCGCCAGTACGTGCTCTACCTCTGAAATGCCGATGGCAAACGCAAGGGCGCCAAACGCACCGTAGGTGGCGGCGTGGGCATCGCCGCAAGCGATGGTGTTGCCGGGAAGAATGAAGCCCTGCTCGGGTCCAATTATGTGGACGATGCCCTGACGGGGGTCGTTGATATCGAAGAGGGGAACGCCAAAGGCATGGCAGTTTTCTCGCAACGTATCTATCAGGATGCGGCTATCCTCGTCGTCGATGCCCTTGTCGCGATTTTTCGTCGGCACTGTGTGGTCGGGAACGGCCAGGGTTGCTTCTGTGCGCCGTACCTCGCGCCCGGCAACGCGAAGCCTTTCAAAGGCCTGCGGGCTGGTGAACTCGTGTACCAGATGGCGGTCTATGTAGAGTACGCGGAAGCCGCCTTCGAGTTGGTGGACGACATGGCGCTCCCATAACTTATCGTAGAGGGTTTGCGCTTCCGACATAACGTTACTCTCTGACCCAACCCGGTTCTTGTGGCGAATTCGGAAAATTCTCCGTGACGATAATCTCCCTGTAAGCGGTATTCAACGGTATTCAACGGGAATCAACGGGAATCAAATGCGGCTTTGCATTGTATTCAGTACAAGTTTGGCGATTGCCCATTTATTGGCGTCAATCGATGCACCGTATTGTCGCGCCCGGAGATGCGAGCTCGTGAAGAAGATCGTCCAAGTAGGTTGGGATTTCCTCTTTCCGCGTCGAGGAAGGTATGACGACGTCGAACACCCTGCGTCGCTTGTCGTTGTCCACGCGATAAACCAACCAAGCCTCAGCTTCGCGAATGACCTCTAGCCGATATCTGCCGTATATATCGAATTTCATGCCCTTCGCGCCCGCCCTGTCAGTCCCATCGCCCTCAGGCTGCCGCAGCCTACCATAATTATTGATGGCTAATCGGTGAATGCCCGGTCTGGGACCTTTTGGGCTCACCCCGGCCATGCGTCCTGGCCTTACAATTGTCCCTTCGATAGGCCGCTTTTGCGGCATTTTGTTATGTCTGAAGGATGGGGCTTTGGAGTATCATGGCCGCCGTAACCGTCAGAGCGCCCCAACGCGCCGGACAATCAGGGAGGAAGCGATGAAGATTAAAGCCGCCGTGCTGCGCCGGTTCGATGCGTCGCTGCCGTTCGCCGACAGCAAGCCCATCAGTATAGAGGAAGTCACCCTGGATCCTCCGGGCCCGAACGAGGTGCTGGTCAAGATCGGCGGCGCCGGGCTGTGCCATTCCGACCTCTCCGTGATGAACGGCGCGCGCCCGCGGCCGGAACCGCTGGTGCTGGGGCACGAGGGCGCGGGGTCGATCGTCGAGGTCGGATCCGCTATCACCGATGTGGCCCCGGGCGACCATATCGTCTTCCAGTTCAGTCCCAGCTGCGGGCGCTGCCGGCGCTGCATGGAGGGGCGGCCACAAGTTTGCGAGGCCGGGGCCAAGGCCAAGGCGGCGGGCGATCTGATGGGCGGCGGCCGTCGCATCACCGATGCCGACGGTAACCGTATCGCGCACCATACCGGCGTGTCCTGCTTCGCCGAATACGCGGTCGCCGACCGCGGCTCGATCGTCGTCATCGACAAGGATCTGCCGCTGCACGAGGCCT
>JABJKO010000087.1 GCA_018660305.1 Rhodospirillaceae bacterium | reverse complement strand
CATCTGCGCGATATCGTCGGCTTCCCCGACTATTACGAAGCGGAAAAGAAATACGCCGCCGGAGAGTAGGATACCGGGTTTGTTGCCGCGTGTGGGCACATGAACCGCGGACCGGCATGTGGCATGATGTGTCGCGAATGACGAACAATAAATAATATTTCGATAGAGGAGTAGGCGCATTGCCCCATGACCTACCATTCGAGACGCACTGGCACGAACCCGGCAAAGAGATGAACGCGGGCTATGGCGCCTGGAAACGGCCCAACAGCGCGTATGACGATTTTATGGAATCTCAGGGTATTCCGATTCATCGCGGGATCGGTGTCAGCCGCGTACAGGATTTGCCGTTGGAGCCCTGGGACCGGATGGGCGGGCGTGGTGCCTTTATCCAGCTCTACGGCACGGAGGGGCTGTGGGGATGCTATATGGTCGAGGTCCCCGGCGCCGGCGTGCTCAATTCCGAGCGGCACCTCTACGAGGAAATTTTCCTCGTGATCGAAGGGCGTGGCACGACGGAAATCTGGACCGATGGGCAGGAAAAGCCGCATATTTTCGAATGGCAGCGCGGTTCCCTGTTTTCGGTTCCGATGAATACCCATCACCGCATCATCAATTCGAGCTCGCGCCCAGCCCTGATGCTGGTTGGCACCACCGCGCCCAACATGATGAATCTGGTCCGCAATACCGAGGTTATTTTCAATACCGCGGCCGAGTTCCGCGACCGGTTCGATTCCAGCACCGATTATTTCAGGCCCAATGAGGACATCGAGCCCGATCCGTTACGCGGCCTCGCCATGCGGCGTACGAATATCATCCCCGACGTGTTCACTACCGAATTGCATCTCGATAACCGCCGCTCGCCCGGTTACAAGCGGGTAGAGCCGCGCATGGCGGGCAATGCGTTCTACCAGTTTATTGGCGAACACGAGAATGGGCGCTATTCCAAAGCGCACGCCCATGCGTCCGCCGCCGTGCTGATTTGTCTCGGCGGCAGAGGTTACACCTATACCTGGCCGGTAGAGCTGGGCATGACTCCGTGGAAAGACGGCAAGGCTGATCAGGTGCTGCGTCAGGATTACGAAAGCGTCGGCATGGTGTCAGCCGCGCCCATGAGCGGCGATTGGTTCCACCAGCATATCGGCATCAGCCAGGAGCCGTTGCGTCTCCTGGCCTGGTACGGACCGAACAACCATCGGGCGCACAAGCCTGGCGTCCCGGGTCAGAAAGCCATTGATGAGGGCGCGATCGACGTCACCGAGCCGGGCGGCACCGCCATTCCGTACTGGATGGAGGATCCGTTTATCCGGAAGGAGTACGAGGAAAGATTGGCGGAAGAGGGCGTCGAAAACCGCATGGAGGAGGAATATTACGTAGAAGGGTCGTCCTACTCCTTTGCCGGTGGCATGTAGCTGAAGGACGCCGGTGCCGGAATTTCCACCTGAACAGAAATCAGACGGACGCATTTTTTTCTCTAGCGCCGGCCGCAGCATGGTCGAGGAGAACGAGATCACCCTCGTTAGCGTCGGCGTCGATATCGGGTCGGCCACGTCACACCTTGCCTTTTCCAGACTCACTCTTGAACAGCGCGACAGCCGGTATGTGGTGCGCGATCGTGAAATGCTGCACCAGTCCGACATATTGCTGACACCCTATGTCGACGGCGAAACCATAGATTCCGACGTGCTCGGCGCTTTCATCGGCGCGCAGTACGAGGCGGCGGGCGTCACCCCGAAAGACATCGACACGGGCGCGCTGATCCTTACTGGTGTCGCGGTGCGCCGGGCCAACGCGCGCGCCATCGGCGAGCTTTTTGCGCGGGAAGCCGGCAAGTTTGTCGCCGTCTCGGCGGGGGATAATCTGGAAACCGTGATGGCGGCCCACGGATCGGGTGCGGTCGCGCGCTCACGCGAGACCGGGCAGACGATTGCAAACATCGACATCGGTGGTGGCACGTCCAAGATCGCGATCTGCACCGATGGTCGGGTCGTCGATCTTACCGCGATTGATTTGGGGGCAAGGTTGGTGGTGGTCGACACGACCGGCCGTGTGACGCGTATCGAGGAAGCTGGCAAACGCTTCGCGGCAGAGGCCGGAATTTTGCTGGAAATGGGCGCATTTCTGGCGGAGTCCAGCATGCGGGCAATGGCGTCTTGCATGGCGGAGCACCTGCTCAAGGCGATTGGGCAGGAAGCACTGTCAGTGAAAACCGACGCGCTGCTTCGTTTGCCGCCTCTGACCGGCCAGCACGCCATCGACGCGATTTCCTTCTCTGGTGGCGTTGCGGAGTTCGTCTATGGATACGATCAGGATGGGTATGGTGATCTGGGGCCCTTGCTCGCCGACGAGATCCGCGTGCGCATCAACGGGATAGGGGTGGAGCTGGTCGCGCCGATTGAATCGATTCGGGCGACGGTGATCGGGGCCTCGCAATACACTATCCAGGTTTCCGGCGGCACCATCTTCGTCTCGCCCGATGACATTCTGCCCATCAGGAATGTGCCGGTAATCGCGCCGCTGCTACCCCTGTCGGACGAAACCCTGGACACCACCATGATCGCGCAGGAGACGGCTGCTGCACTACGTAGGCTGGATCTGTCGGACGGCCACTCTGCCGTTGCCGTGTGTTTCGCCTGGCAGGGATCCGCTACCTTCCAGCGCGTCGATGCCCTGCTGCGGGGTATCATCGACGGGCTCCAACCGGTTCTTGCCGCCGGTTATCCGCTGCTGCTGGTAAGCGACGGCGATGTCGGCGGTGTGCTGGGTATTCATTGCCGCGAGGAGATGGTGCTTCAAATCCCCGTCATTTCCATCGACGGGATAGACCTCAAGGAATTCGACTATATCGATATAGGTGCATTGATCCCGTCCTCGGGGGCTGTGCCAGTTGTCATCAAAAGCCTGATATTCCCCCAGTCTGCTGCTCTTGGTCGCTGAGGTATCGGGTGAGATGGGTTTCAAGATCGTGCTTTACCCCCTGACCATGCTCAATTCCGCCATGACCGCCATGGAGCAGGGGTTCAGGCCCTCAAGGAAGGCCGGACGCCAGAGGGCCTCTTCGACTTCGCTCATCTGCGCGATATCGTCGGCTTCCCCGACTATTACGAAGCGGAAAAGAAATACGCCGCCGGAGAATAAGGCGGCGTTCCTTCATCAATTATACGATTTCGTTGGCAATCCGAATCCGTCGGTTCGCCCGCTTCAGCGTTCCCGCCCCCCTTTCTGGCCAGCTACTGACGCCGGTTGGATTGCAAATTTCTGTCATTCCGACTCACCTTATGTGGTATCGACCCAATGGATAATTAGTAGGAGGGGGTCCCGTGGAAGGTATCACTAGCGCTGTCGATTGGCTCAATGGCGTCGTTTGGGGCACGCCGATGCTGGTCCTGATTTTGGGCGTCGGTTTGTTTTTGACGCTGGGACTCAAACTGCTGACGATCCTGAAGATCCCGTTTGGTTTCAAGCTCTTATGGCAGGGGCGCATTCCCGGCGGCGAAGGGGATATCAGCCCTTTCAACGCCCTGATGACGTCCCTCGCGGCGACCATCGGTACCGGTAATATCGCCGGCGTGGCGACCGCTATCTTTCTTGGCGGTCCCGGCGCCATCTTCTGGATGTGGATGACCGCCCTGGTCGGCATGGCGACAAAATTCGCCGAAGCCGTGCTGGCCGTCCGCTTTCGCGAGGAGGACGAGCGCGGCAAGCATGTGGGCGGGCCCATGTACTACATCAAGAACGGCCTGGGCGCGAAGTGGAACTGGATGGCCATTACCTTTGCCCTGTTTGCCGGTATTGCCGGCTTCGGCATCGGCAACATGGTCCAGGCCAACTCCATCGCCAATGCCCTGAATGCTAATTTCGCCATTCCCGAATGGCTGACCGGTATCGTTCTTGTGGTGCTGGTCGGCGCCGTCCTGCTCGGCGGCATCGAACGTATCGCCACCGTGGCCGGCAAGCTGGTGCCCATCATGGCGGTCGCTTACATCGGCGCCGGAACATTGGTTTTGGCGCTCAATGCCGGCGCGATTCCCGGTGCCTTCGCCCTGATTTTCGAACATGCGTTCTCGCCGGTCGCGGCGACCGGCGGCTTCGCCGGGGCCGCTGTCTGGGCGGCCATTCGCTTCGGTGTGGCGCGCGGCGTGTTCTCCAACGAAGCCGGTCTCGGATCGGCGCCCATCGCGCATGCCGCGGCCCAGTGCAAGGGTCCGGTCAGCCAGGGCCTCGTCGCCATGCTGGGCACCTTCATCGATACGCTCATCGTCTGCTCCTTCACCGCCCTGGCCATACTCGTCACCGGCGCATGGACCAGTGGTGAGACGGGCGCGGCGCTAACGTCCAAGGCGTTTGATCTGGCCTTACCAGGTGCCGGTGGATATATCATCGCGGTGGCTTTGACCGTGTTTGCCTTCACCACGATCCTTGGCTGGAGTTACTATTGCGAGCGTTCTCTTGAATATCTGTTCGGCATCAAGATCATCATGCCCTTCCGGGTGGTGTGGTCTCTGGCCGCCTACGTCGGGGCGACGCTGAAGCTCGGATTCGTGTGGCTGCTGGCCGATACGCTGAATGCGCTGATGGCAATTCCGAATCTGATTGCCCTGGCTCTGCTCAGCCCGATCGTGTTCAAGATCACCAAGGAGTTCTTCGATACAAGGGGTGAATCGGAAAACAATCCGTTCTGATCAGAACGATACGATCCTGGCGGATCCTCGATTTACCCGCAGTTTTTCGTCGGCAGGCCGGGGCCCCCGGTTTGCCGGCTTCTGCGTTCCAGCAGGATGACGTCGTGCCAGCTGTCTTCTATATGGCCGTACCGTTCCCGGACCCCCACTTCGCGGAACCCGCATTGACGGTGTAGCGCCAGGCTCGGCTGGTTTTCCGCCATCATCTGGGCCTGCAGGGTCCAGTACCCGTCCTCTTCCGATAGGGCGATCAACCGTTCCAGCAGGGCTTTTCCGATCCCCTGTCCCTGAGAATTCGCGGTGACATAGACGCTGACCTCAGCGACCCCGGCGGTGCCTCATGTGTCGGGGACCGGGGCCAGCGCGGCCCAGCCCTTTATGGTGTCGGCGTCCATGGTGTCAGCGGCGGACCGGGCCACGAGACGGCCGAGGGCGAGATGGCCTTTGTCCCATTCCTCCCAGCGCGGCGGGGTCGACAGGAATGCGGCGATACCGGTCGCCAGCCCTTCGGCATAGAGGGCGCGGACCCGGGCCCAATCGTCTCGTCTCATGTGATCGAGCGTGAAACTCATGGCCCTCAATAAAACACCAGCGCACGCATTTCGATGCTTTCGCGGATGCCGGCATCGGGCGGGCTGGTGGGGTCGGTGAAGGCGCTATGGGCGGTGAAGCGGACGCCGGCGCCGCGGTCTGTGTCGAATACCTTGAACACGATCACCTCGTCGCGGGTCATGTGCGGGAAGTAATACCAGCGGTGCTCGGCGCTGTAGGAGATGTGATAGGTCTCGCCGGTGCGGTCCTTGTAGCGCCGCTGATAGGGTATAAAGCCGATTTCGGGGATGGTGCTGCCATCGATCAGCGCCAGCGGTTCGGATTCCACCGGCTTGTTGATGGGCCGCCAGGTCTGGATGATGCCGAAGCGGTGTTTCAGTAATTCATCCGCCTCGTCCGGCAGGAAATCGCGCACCCGCTGCGGTGCTGATTTCTCCGTATAGTCGTTATGGACACCATGCACCGGGTTGCGGATCCAGCGCTCGGCGAGCTTTGACTCGTCGCCGGTGCGCAGGGTGTGGTCGAACACATAGACCCGTTTGGCGCCGCTCTGTTGTTTGATCAGCGCCTCGGTCTCCGGGTAATAGACCCGCAGGATTTCCTCTTCGTCATAGAAATCCTCAATGGCGGGCGTCTGCGCCAAAAACCTGAAACCGCGAGTAGGCAGGGTGAAATCTACGCCGCAGGTCCGGCCGTTTTCGACGCGCATGCGGCGGGTCTCATAGGCCGGCCGGTGGGCCTTATGCTCCTCCTCCGGCCAGTCCACATAGCGGACCGGCGGAATGCCGTCATCGACGATGTAATT
Source organism: Rhodospirillaceae bacterium (assembly GCA_018660305.1). Next base: position 8,246 of record JABJKO010000087.1, on the reverse strand, counting down.
CATGTCGGCTTCGACGAAATCGATTTCTGAATGCAATGCGGTTTCAGCCATAGGGGCCTCCTAGGCGAGCGGGTTCATGACGTGTTCCTGGAACGCCGGGCGTTCGCACAGCAGATCGTACCAGCGCTGGAAGTGGGGATAATCCTCGCGCTCGATATCCATGACGAACCAGCGATAGGCGGTGATACCCAGCGGGATGTCGCACACGGTGAAGCTGTCGCCGGCGAGATAGGCCGAGTTGGCCAGATGATTATTGACGATAGCGATATTGGCTGTGAGAGCCTCGCGCGCCTTGCCGATCGCCGCCATGTCACGGTCTTCCGGCGCGGTGCGGATCATGCCCCAGAAGACGGGTACCAGCGTGGGGCTCATGGTGGTGAGCTGCCAGTCCATCCAGCGCTCGCCATTGCCGCGGCTCTGCGGGTCGGTGGGGTAAAGCGTGCCGGACCCGTGCTTGGCCGCCAGATAACGCGAGCAGGAGTTGGATTCCCAAAGGACAAACCCGTCATCGACGATGGTCGGCACGCGGCCATTGGGGTTCAGCGCCCGGTACTCCGGCGTGTCGTTGCCACCGAACGGCCCGCCAAGATCTTCCCGCTCGAACGGCAGTTCCAATTCTCCGCAGGTCCACAGGACTTTCTGGACGTTGGATGACGTGTCACGGCCGATAACCTTCAACATTAATCTCTCCCTTTTTTATTCTTCAGACGGTCCCTTAAGCTCGACCTCATTGCCATCCGGATCCTTGAAGTAGATCGAGGGCCCATACCCGTCGGCACCGAAACGCGTGCCCGACTTGGTGGGTGTGATGCCATGCCCGGCGAGATAATCCCGCAGCGCCTGTTCGTCAAAATCTTCCACCGTCAGGGCGAAATGCTCCATGTTGCGGCCCTTGTCCGGTGGACCGTAACCCGATCGCAGCCCGCCCGGGCTGTCCAGCGGCACCAGATCGATCATCGACGCTCCGGCCTGATACTGATAGAGGCCGGACTCCTCTTTGCGGCGTTTTTCCGGACAGCCCAGAATGTCGCGGTAGAAGTGGATCGATTTGTCGATATCGGCGACCCGCAAGACCACGTGGTCCAGCTTGGTGATGTGAATGGGATTCATGTCGGTCTCTCCCAGCCTTTGCCTAACTATAGCACGCAGTCGCCGCCCCGCACGCCTTTCAGTCGAGTTGCAGGAACTGGAATTTGAGGTAGGCGGATTCCGGTAAATGGGGATGCACCGGATGATCGGGGCCGGCGCCGCCGCTATGGAGAATACGGCCCTGACGATTGGTATCGGAGAGCCCGCGGCGGATTTGCTGGGCAAACAGGGTCATATCCACGTGATGGGAACAGGAGGCGACGAACAGAAGCCCGCCGGGCGCCACCAGCGGCGCGGCGAGACGGGCCATCTTGCGGTAACCGCGGGCGCCGGCCTTCAGATCCTTGCGCGATTTCACGAAGGCAGGGGGGTCGGCGACGACAATGCCGTATTGCGCGCTGCTTTTTGCCAGATCACCCATGGCGTCAAACGCGGTTGATTTCTGGAAGGTGCAATTCTGCGACAAGCCGCTTAGTTCCGCCGATTGCGTTGCCAGTGCCAGCGCCTGCTCCGACCGGTCGATCCCGGTAACCGCAGTCGCGCCGGCCCTGGCGGCCTGCAGGGCGAACCCGCCAAGATAGCAGTAGAGATCGAGCACAGTGGTGTTTTCCGCAAAGCGCGCCACCAGTGCCCGGTTTGTGGCATGGTCGAAAAACCATCCGGTCTTCTGCCCGTCCCCCAGATCGGCCAGAAAGGTTACGCCACCTTCGATTATTTCCTGCGGCCCGTCGGGCGGTGATCCGACCCAGCGCACATCCGGTTGGAGCCCTTCGAGCCTGCGCGCGGCGCTGTCGCCTTTCACCAGGATAGCCCGGGGCGATACGATGTTGTTCAGCGCGGCGATGATCTGGTCAAGTATCCGGTCCATGCCAGCGGCATTTGGCTGAACCACCAGGACGTCGTTGTAGCGATCCACGATCAGGCCGGGCATGCCGTCCGCCTCGGCATGAACCAGCCGGTAATAGGGCTGGTCGAACAGACGCTGGCGCAGGGCCAGGGCGCGGCTCAGCCTGTCCTCGATGAAACTCTGGTCCATATCCGCGCCGTCGCGGCTCAGGATGCGCCCGGCGATCAGGGAGTGGGGATTGAAAAACCCGGTCCCCAGCGACTGTCCGCTTGCGTCCGAGAAACTCACCGCGGAGCCCGGCGCCAGCGCCTTGACCGACGGAATCATCTCGATTTCGTTGGAAAAAATCCACGGGTGCCCGAGCTGCGCCCGCTTGTGGCGGCCGGCCGACAGGCGGATGATTTCCCGGCCGGGCTGAATTTCCGCGGGCTGAGTCATGTGTCCGACCTCTGTTGTCGTAGGCGGTTTTCCCGCCAGGTAATGTAGTAGGTGGCGAAAAATATGATGGTTGCCCCGATCCAGACCCAGATTTCCGGAATTTCCTGATAGAGAACGAACCCGAACAACGCGGCGAACGGCAACCGCAGAAAATCGAACGGCATCACAAAACTCGCATCCGCTGTGGCGAAGGAGCGGATGATGCAGGCATGGGCCAGGTAGCCGAACACACCCAGCAAAACGACCGGCAGGGCGTCATCCCAACTCGGCGTGACCCACAGAATTGTATCGGCGGAGGTTATCAGTGGGAAAAATGTCGTGATGACCCACGGCGGAAAGACCGTCTGGAATACCGACAGGGGAATGAAGACCGGTATGGCCGAAATGGGAACGAAGATCAGGGCCATATAGAGCAGAATGGCGTTTGGTGTATCGGTTCGCGACAGCGACTTGGTTGAGGTCTGCGATGCCGCGTAAAACATCGCTGACAGCACGACGGCGATGGTGCCGATTCCGATCTCGATAATACCCGGTCGAATAATCACCAACGCGCCGATAAAGCCCAGTGCGGTCGCGATCCAGCGATGGGATCCCACGGATTCACGCAGGAAGATCGCTGCCATAATGATTGTGAAAAGCGGTACCGTGAATTGGAGAGCCTGGAGATCCGCAAGGCTGACCGTAATGACCCCAATGAACCAGCCGATATTGCCTAGATAGTGGATGCTGTTCCTAAAAATATGCAGCGGTAGTCGCCGTGTCGTAAGTTCGGCGCGGTGTTGCCGGACGGCCCAGGGCAGAATGAGCAACAGGCTGACCACGCTGCGCAGGAAGATCATTTCCAGCACATGATATCTGTTCTGAAGGTGGCGGATGACGATGGCCAGCAGAATGAGCGACAAGCCGCCCAATATCATCCAGATAGGGCCGCGTATAACGGCTGGCAGTGCGTTAAACGCCCGTGAGATGGCTGTCATTCTGATCCAGGACACTAGTCGCCAATGGCGACGCCTTCGCGCCGCGGGTCGGCTCCGCCATCGAGACCGTTGGGCCGGACAATGATCCCATGGAGGCCGCTGGTCTTGGGGCGAACACGGATTTCATGGCCGAGCCCGATAAGTCCCGGTTTGATCCGTTCCAGGGCGGTTCCTTGTTCCAACTCCGTGCGGATGTTCTTGTTGACGTGATTGGGCAGCGCGATGGCTTCCTGCATGGACAATTTCCAGTCCAGCGCGCCGATCAGTGTCTTTGTGACATAACCGATGATGCTCGATCCGCCCGGAGAACCCACGCTCATGACCAGACGGCCGTCCCTGTCGGTGACGATGGTGGGTGACATGGAACTACGCGGCCGTTTGCGCGGTCCCGGGCGGTTGGCAACCCGCCGGCCATCCTTGACCGGCTCCGCCGCGAAGTCGGTCAGCTCATCGTTTAGCATAAAGCCGCCTACCATGATCCGGGATCCGAACGGCGTGCCGATGGTCGTGGTCATGGAAACGGACCGGCCTTTACTGTCCACCACGCTGATATGGCTGGTGGAAATGGGGCGTTGCTCGCCGGTGTCGGGGGCATGCTCCCATGAAGCGGTCTGGGGCGGCACACCGGGCAGCGCCTTTCCCATACTCTGGACGGCCGAAATCTCCCCGGCGCGCAAGCGCAGATAGTCGGGATCGAGCAATCCTTTTGTGGGCACATCGACAAAATCAGGATCAGCCAGATAGAGATTGCGGTCGGCGAACGCCAGCCGGCTGGCTTCGGAAATTAAATGGACCGCCTGTGTGGAACCCGGTTTGAGGCGACTGAGATCGAACCGCTCCAGCATGCCCAGGATCTGAAGAGTCGCGATGCCACCCGATGTGGGGGGCGGCATGCCGCAGATTCGCCATTTGCGATAGGGACGACAGAGAATCCGGCGGTCTTTTGCCTGGTATCGCGTCAGATCCAGCGTGGTCATTTCTGCCGGTAGATGAAGTGTATTGCGCACCGCTGCCGCGATATCGGCGGCGAGGCGGCCCGTATAAAACGCATCGGCGCCGCCCCTGGCGACCTGCTTGAAGGTTCGGGCCAGATTGGTATTGCGCAGACGCGTGCCGACGGGCAGGGGTTTGCCGTCATCCGTATAAAAATATCGCCGGGCGACGGGGAAGTTTTTCAGATGCCGGTCGCGCTTGATCATGGCATGGAGACGGGGCGATACATCGAAGCCCTTCTCAGCCAGCAGGATGGCGTGATCGAAGAGCCGTGACCAGGGCAGCGTGCCGTGGTCCTGATGGGCCCTCTCAAGCATGCGCAGCAGCCCCGGGACGCCGACGCCGCGTCCGCCGGCCTGGCGAAAACGAAAGGGAAACGGCCTGCCCAGCGAATTGAGGAAAAGCGAGTCGGTGGCCGCCGCGGGCGCCGATTCACGGCCGTCATAGGCATTGAATAGGGGATCCCTTCCGACCTCCGGCTTTCCTGGCTTGAAATGGAGGAGAAACGCGCCGCCCCCGATGCCCGAGCTCTGCGGCTCCACCAGCGTGAGCACCATCTGCGCGGCAATGGCCGCATCGACGGCGCTGCCGCCGGCGCGCAGGACCGACAGGCCCGCCTGAGCCGCCAGCGGGTTGGCGGCGGCAATCATGTGACGCTGGGCCAAAGGCGGTGCGCTGTGTTCGCACGCTGTCGCCCCAACCATGAGGGCAACGCCCAGAGCCGCTAGTTTCAGTCTACGCGCGTAATAAATGGCTCTGGTTCCCGAATGACGGAGGTTTGCGACGGTGAATTTAATGCCAATTGTACGGTTTTTCTCCAGGATAGCCCAGCGTAGCGCCAAGGAAATCCTTTCACAGGCAATAAAATACGGGTAAAAACGCCGCTTCCAGACCGACGGGCCCCCCGGGTTCGCCGGTAGATCGATTTTCAGATGTCCGGAGGGTGATGTGAGTGCGGCTGGTCGCAAGAAGCGTATTTCCGTTCCGGAAATCCAGGCCCGCAAGGGCGGCGAGCCGATTGTCTCGCTTACCGCCTATAGCGCGCCCATGGCGGGCTTTCTCGATCCTCACGTGGATGTCTTCATCGTTGGCGATTCCCTGGGGATGGTTCTGTACGGGCTCGACAGCACGCTGGGCGTAACCCTGCAGATGATGATCGAACATGGGGCCGCCGTCGTGCGGGGCTCCGAGACGGCCTGCGTGACTGTCGATATGCCCTTCGGATCCTATCAGGAATCGCCCGGCCAGGCTTTTCGCAACGCCGCCAAAATCATGAAGAGAACCGGCTGCGACGCGATCAAGCTCGAAGGCGGCGAAGAGATGGCCGAGACCATCCGCTTTCTGGTGGATCGTGGCATTCCGGTCATGGGTCATGTCGGCCTGATGCCCCAGAGCGTTAACCGGCTGGGCGGTTACCGGGCCCGTGGCCGTGGCCGCGCCGAGGCCATGCGGATCATCGCCGATGCCCGCGCCGTTGCCGATGCGGGCGCCTTTTCCATGGTTGTCGAAGGAGTCATGGAGCCTCTCGCACGGGAGGTCACCAATGCCGTGGCCGTGCCCACTATCGGTATCGGGGCGTCGGCCGATTGCGATGGCCAGGTGCTGGTTGCCGAAGACATGCTCGGGCTATTCACGGATTTCACCCCGAAATTCGTGCGGCGCTATGCGGATCTTGGCGGAGATGTCTCGAAAGCCGCCAAGGCCTATGCCGACGATGTCCGGGCGCGGCGCTTTCCCGGCCCCGAAAATTACTTTACAGAGAAGAAAAGCATCAAGGATTAAGCCGCAGCCCATAGCGTTTGCGGCGGATTCAAAATGGGAACCATCCAATGGTGGCCATAGGCGCCAGCGCGAAAAAATTCTTGGAGTCGACCGCGGGAACCGCCGGCGCGTTGACCATTGTCCGCGACGTGGCTTCCTTGCGTGAGCGGGTTGGCGCCTGGCGCAATGAGGGATGGAAAATAGCCCTGGTTCCCACCATGGGAGCCATTCATCAGGGGCATATCAGCCTCGTGGAGGCGGCACAGGATCGATGCGACCGCGTCATCGTCAGCCTGTTTGTCAATCCCACGCAGTTCGGTCCGACCGAGGATGTCGAAGCCTACCCGGCGGATGAGCAACGCGATGCCCAGCTTCTCGCGGCGGCCGGGGCGGATATTCTCTATGCACCGACATTCGAGACCATGTACCCGGATGGCTTTGTCACGACCATTAGCCTCAGCGACATTACCGCGCCCCTCTGCGGCGAATTCCGGGCCGGGCATTTTGCCGGTGTGGCGACAATTGTCGCCAAGCTGTTGCTTCAGGCCGGTCCTGACATGGCGGTGTTTGGTGAAAAGGATTACCAGCAGCTCCTGGTCGTTCGCCAACTGGTGAAGGACCTCGATATTCCCGTCGAGATAGCCGGTGCGCCGACCGTGCGGGAGACGGACGGGTTTGCCGTGTCTTCCCGCAACGCCTATCTGTCGCCGGCAGAGCGGGCGGTGGCGCCGGTGCTTTATCAGTCGCTTGTCGCGGTCGCCGATCAGGTGAAAGCTGGCGCGGTGTCGATCGATGACGCGTGCAGCGCGGCCGAAGCAACGTTGCTTGCCGCTGGTTTCCGCGCCATCGATTACATCGCCGTTCGTGATGCGGAGTCGCTGGCGCCGGTCTCCTCCGGGCAGACCAGCGCCCGGGTGTTTGGTGCCGCCTGGCTGGGCAAGGCCCGCCTGATCGACAATATTGGGCTCTAGCCCAAAATAAAACCGGCGCCCCGTTGGGCGCCGGTCATTTCACGTTTCGGTCACGTTTCGGTCACGTTTCCGGTAATTTATCGAACGTAGAGATGGACTTCGTTGCTCGATGCCTGACCGCTGGAGATCGCCGAGAGGCGAACCCGCTGAAGCGGTAGTCCCATTCCCGACAAAGACCGCAAAACGCCTTCGGCGTTGCGCTTGGCCCGGTTTGCCGCAACCGTCGACTGAGCCGGCGATCCCTGGTTTGCCGCCACCGCGACCAGATCGAACCCGGCTTGTGGCCGGCGCTGGAGCGCGCGGTTAACGGCGGAGTAGAGCGCCTGCTGGTACTGAACGTTGGGACGGTCGAACCGGATAACCACGAGGGGGCGTCGTCCACCCGGGGAAGCGGCCCGTGGCGCTGTCGCCCGGCTATTGGCGATGGGCGCGGAGGTCGCGATCGGTGCGGCGGTCGCAAAGGCGCGGTTTGCCAGGCTGCTGCCCAGCAATTCGCCATTCTTGATGGCCAGTGACAGGGAGGTCAGATTGTTGCGTTCGTTGCTCACATAGGTGGTCTGGCGGTTTATATCTTCGCTCAGTTCGTTGAGCAGGCGATCAATCAGGACGACTGTCCGGTTGACCTCGTCCTCGAGGATGGCGAGCTGCTTGTGATCTTCTTCCACCGCGCCGCTCAGCCCGTAGGCCGCCCGCGTGGTTTCCAACAGATAGGAGGACATGGTGCTGGTGCCGGCTACCGAATTGGCCAGCGAGTTCATGCGGGCGATATCCGAATCGATTTTGGACAGCGCGGATTGTGAAACGTTCCATTGCTGTACGAGATAAGGATTACCTGGCGTGGTGCCAACCTGCAGGCGTGCGTTGATGGATCCCACCGAGCCATGATAGGCCTGCGAATGGGCGCCGGTCTCGCGCCTGATCTGTTGCAGCATACCGTTATGCCGACGGGTCTGTTCACGCATGCGCTGCAATTCGCCGCGCAACATGCCGACTTTCTGCCCGACGAACGTCCCTGTCGCCTGACCCGGCGTGATGGGCGGCGGGACAAAGCTGTTGCTACCGAGCGTCGGTGGCGACGCCGGATTTATAACCGGCTGACCGCTGAGCTCTCCCGGGGAAGGGGGAATCTGCGTGGCTTGCGCCGGCGTCGATTCAGCCTTGGGATCGCTG